>JAAYXS010000214.1 GCA_012515775.1 Phycisphaerae bacterium | reverse complement strand
GATCGGCGATGAAACCGTCATCCGGGAGCACGCCCAAATCCATCGCGGTGTCGCCCCCGGCAGTTCCACTATCGTCGGGTGCCGCTGCTTGATCATGGCCACCGCGCACGTCGGCCACAACAGCGTGGTGGGTGATGAGGTCAAAATGGCCAACGGCGCCCTGCTGGCCGGGCATGTCGAAGTCGGCAACGGTGTGTTTATGAGCGGTAACGCCGTGGCGCATCAGTTCTCGCGCATCGGCGAACTGGTGATGGTTGGCGGCGTGGCCCGCGTGCCACACGACGTCCCGCCGTTTATGAGCGTGGTCTACGAGCAAATCTACGGCATAAACGTGGTCGGCATGCGCCGGGTCGGGTTCACGCGCGAGGAGCGCGACGAAATAAAGCGCTGCTACCGCATTCTGTTCCGCTCAGGCCTGATCTTTCCGGCCGCCATCGCCCAAGTTGTTGAAACAGTGCAGACCGCCCCGGGGCGCCGTCTGGCTGAGTTCCTTCAGGCGCCGTCACGCCGCGGCTATATGCACGGCCCGCGCCGCACGCGCCGGCTGGAGGCACCGATCGATCAGGAAGTTTCGTGAGATTCCTTCTCGCGCCGGACAAGTTCAAAGACGCGCTCGATGCCGCGGGGGTCTGTCAGGCGATGGCGGCCGGAATTCGCGAGGTCCTGCCGCACGCCGAGATAATTACCTGCCCCATGGGCGATGGCGGCGAGGGCACCGGGCCGCTGCTGGCCCAGGCGCTGAACGCGATCGAACAACGTGAAACCGTGCTCGACGCTCTAGGCCGCGAATGTACGGCCCGCTGGTGGTTGACCGCGGACCGCACGACGGCCGTGATTGAAATGGCCGAGGCGTCGGGTCTATGGCGTCTTTCGCCTGCCGAACGAGGGGCGTTGCGCACCAGTTCGCACGGGACGGGGCAGCTCATAAAAGCGGCCACGGAAAGCGGGGCGCGCCGGGTATTCCTGTGCGTGGGCGGCTCGGCGACGGTCGACGGCGGCGCCGGCTGCCTTCAGGCCCTCGGCTGGCGATTGCTCGATGCCGGCGGGCGTGAGCTGTCGCCGCCGCTTACAGGCGCGGATTTGCGGCGCATCGCGCGCTTGGAACCGCCGGCCAATCCGCCAGTCCCGCCCAATCCGCCAGTTATTGATCTGCAGATTTTGTGCGACGTGGATAACCCCCTGCTCGGACCGCGCGGCGCTGCGCCCGTTTTCGGTCCGCAGAAAGGGGCTTCGCCTGACGAAGTTCAGGAGCTTGCGGCCGGGCTTGAGTCGTGGGCCGGTGTGCTCAAAGAGGCGACCGGGCGCGAGGTCGCTGACGTCCCAGGCGCGGGTGCGGCCGGCGGGTTGCCAGCCGGGCTGTTCTGCACGCTGAGAGCGCGGCTGGCGGCGGGTTTCGATGTCCTGGCGGAGGCTGTTGATCTTCGCAATAAGCTGTCCGGCTGCGATTGGTGCCTCACCGGCGAAGGCCGGCTGGACGAGCAGACGTTCGGCGGCAAGGTCGTCGCCGGGGTGACCCGCTGCGCAGCAGAAGCCGGCGTTCCGACGGCCGTATTCGTCGGGGCCGCAGTTCTGCGAGCGGGAGAGACGCTGGAGCAACTCGCCAGACGGCTCGGCACGGCCGCGATCCAGATTATCAGTCCTCGCGGCTTGTCACACGAAGCGGCGTTGGCCCAGACTGCGAGCAACCTGCGATGCGCAGTGGCGGATTTCGTGCGGTCGTGAGGTTTGCGTATGCGCGAGGTCGCGGACTTTGGCAGCAGCGCCGCGGCTGACCTCGCCCGAAGAGCCCGCCGCCCTGTATAATTCGGGCAAGGGCGTAGGGCCGCTCTGCTCGCAAAAATTGGAAGCATCCGCATGACCGAAGAAATCGGCCTTGCTCAAAGTCGCCGGCCGCGCAGCGGTATCGTGGCG
>JAAYXS010000213.1 GCA_012515775.1 Phycisphaerae bacterium | reverse complement strand
TAACCAGCTGAAGTAACGCATTCGAAACTCCTTCCATTCATTCTTTTCCAAAATAGGCAGTCTGCGCTTGTCACTCATGCAGGGCGCGTTAAGAACGGGTTAAGAGTGCTCGCCAGCCATTACAGAGCCAACTGGAATTGCACCCGCACGACAAATTGGTCTTCGCCCGCGCTATCGACGTAGCCCAGCCCGCTGTCGGCCGGCGAACCGTTGGGCAGATAGACCAAGTCCATCGTCAGCTTGGCATTGTGATCGAACAGGTAGTAGTTGACTCCGGTCGTCAGTTCCCAGAGGTCATCGCTCTCGCCGTTGATGTAGCCGACCCGGCCGAACACTTCCCATTTGTCGCTGACCATCTGGGCGACCTGGCCCAACGCGCCCCAGTCGGTGTTGGAGCCGCCGCTGCCGGCGCCATCGGAGCTCAAGCCAAGCAGGGCGAAGTACACGCCAGTGCCATGCGTATTCTCCCACTGGGCGTCGGCGGTCTAGTAGTACCGGTTCTCTCCGTCGGCTCCGGTCACGTCACCCCCAAGTCCCAGGACGAGCATATCGCTCTTGTTGTGCCGGGCCGTGAAGTCCCCGTACTGCTTATTGTCGCCGAACACGGTGTACTCCGGCCGGCCGCTAAAGCCATAGTCGGTGCCATTGGCCGGGGAATCCCGGAAACTGGTGTTGTCGGAGTTGGCCCCGTCGTGGAAGACCATCTGCGCTGCCAAGGGGCCTTTCCTATACCCGAGGCCCATGCCTTGGACGCGGTCGGTTGCGCCACCCCCCGAGAACTTCGTGGAGGGCCGTCTCTTAACCACACTCGGGGCGACTGGATTTGAACCAGCGACCTCTTGGTCCCGAACCAAGCGCTCTAGCCAGGCTGAGCTACGCCCCGTCGCCGAATTTCCAGCGGCGGAATCCCAAAATCATACAGCTTTTAAGCACGCGTGCAAGGTTGCGCCGACACGCGAAACACGAAACACGCAACACGAGCGAAACGCGTCCATCCCGTGATGAATCGGCTTAAACAGCGTGCCGGAACAGCGCTCGCTGGCCCCGCTGTATGGCTCCAGAAGCGTGTTTTAATCGGGCCCTCCTTGCAGCGCGGGCGTCTCCAGCTCCGCGATGGCCGCTGCGATCATCCGCGGGACTTCCACGTCCCACGCCCCGTGCAGCCGGGCGCCGGCGGCGCGTTTGTGGCCGCCCCCGCCGAATTTTGCCGCCAGAGCGGATACGTCCAAGCTGCGCTTACTCCGCAGATTCACGCGGATCGCGCCGTCGGCCTCCTCCGTGAATAGCAACGTGGCTTCCGTGCAGCCCAGCCGGGACGCTTCGTTCACCAAATCCTCGGTCACGCTGTAATCAGCCCCAACCGCCGCGAAGTCCGCCTGACGGATGTACATCACCGCTAGGCGGTCGTTGGCGTAAAGCTGCAGCGATTGCAACATGCGCCCGATCAGCCGCAGCTTGGACGACTCGTCCTGCTCGTAGATTTCCGCGTTTATGCGGCTGGGCTGCGCGCCGGCCGCCACCAGGTCGCCGGCCACGTGCAACGTGCGCGCGTCGGTACAGGGAAAGCGGAACCAGCCGCAATCCGTGACGATTCCGGTAAACAGCGCGGTCGCGAGCGGTTGGGTCACCGCGACCCCGGCCCGCCGCACCCACTCCGCGATGAGCAGGCACACGGCGCAGGCTTCCGAATCGATGACGCGCATATCACCGGGGCGCGTGCCGATCGCGTCGGTCGTGGTGTGATGGTCGAGCACGAGCGTGCGCGGGGCCTGCGGCAGAAACTCGACAATCGGCTCGAGCTGCTGGTAAGCCGAAGTGTCCAGAATGACAAGGGCGTCCGCGCTCGCACGCACTTCGGACGCTTCCGGCCACAGCCGCCATGGCACAAGACTCTGCAGAAGCGCATATCGCTTGGGGAACGGCTCGTACAACGCAACCTGCGGCTGAAGCCCAAGCTGCTGCAGCGCCAGCGCCATCCCGGCCAACGCGCCGAGCGCGTCCCCATCCGGCCGGCGGTGCGAAACCAGCAGCGGCCGGCGGCAGTTCTTTAGCCAGGCGGTCATGTTGTCATAGTTCTGCTCGAGGCTCATGATTGGGATTGTAAGGAGTCAGAGCGCAGCAGTCAGGAGCAGACCCGCTGGAGTCGCATGTAGCAGAGCCGGGGCGTGTCGCCCCGAAATGACGCAATGCGAGGCGTGCCGCTGCCAGAGCCGCCCGTGCTGCCCCGAGCTAACGAACACTCGTCACCGCCAACAAAGCACGCACCAACCGCATTCGAAAGCAAAGGACCCGCCGTGCCGCATTTACCGCAACTGCTCGATACGCAGAACTACCGCCCATGTTCATGGGACTTGGCGTTGGATACGCCCGGACGCGACTACTGGGTCAACTTGTTCTGCCGGCATTTCGAGCTGGTCGAAAAGCTGATCGCCGAGGAATTCCCCAGCGCCACCGCGGCCGACCGCGCAGACGTGCGGGCCGAATACGAAGCGGAAATGCAGCGTTTTCGAGATGAGCCGCAGCAATTCGACCGCGCCGACGTTATGAAGTTGACGGAGCTGCGACGCGATGTGCTGCGCAAGCATGGCTTCGACGACCCATTTCGCGGATTGAAGCAGCGCGAAAACGAAACCGCCCTGCTACTGCTGCCGGAAGTGTTGCGTAAGCTCGGCGGATTGCCCACGGCGCAACAGGCCGCCACGCTCATGGCCGGGCTGATGGCGGGCAACATCTTCGATTTGGGCGCCATGCCGGCAATCGAACGCTACCAGGCCGGCGAGAGTGGGTTCCGCCGCGCCATTTCCAACCTCCCGCCGCGGCCCTGGTTTATTGACGATCTCGACCGCTGGATTGACGCTTGGCTGAGCGGCGGCGGCTTTGAGCACGTGCTGTTCTTTCTCGACAACGCCGGCAGCGACGTCTGCCTGGGATGCGTACCGCTGGCGCGCTGGATGCTCGAACGCGGCGCCCGCGTCAGCCTGGCCGCGAACTCCGGCCCCGCTTTGAACGACATCACGTACGCGGAGCTGCTGGAGATCATGCCAAGCATCGCGTCGCTGGACGCCACAATCGAATCAGCTTGGAGAGACGGCCGCCTGCGCATCACGCCCACCGGCAGTTCGCTTCCGCTGCTTGACTTGGCGAATCTGTCGCCGCAGTGCGTGGCGCTGTCCCAAACCGCAGACCTCGTCATCCTGCACGGCATGGGCCGGGCCATCGAAAGCAACTTCGACACGCCGCTGCGCAGCGCCGCGTTGCGCACGGCCGTCTTGAAGGACCCGGCCGTTGCGGCGCACCTGGGCGCAAATCTGTTCGACTGCGTGTGCCGGTTCACGCCCCGCGCGGAGAGTGCCGGAAGCGCATAGATTCCGCCGCCGGCCCGGCCCGGCT
This sequence comes from Phycisphaerae bacterium, assembly GCA_012515775.1. GTDB lineage: Bacteria > Planctomycetota > Phycisphaerae > UBA1845 > Fen-1342 > JAAYXS01. The sequence continues at coordinate 19,639 of JAAYXS010000213.1, read as the reverse complement.
AACATTCCTCCGGAGGCAGACGCCAAGCGCTGTTCGCGCGGCCGCCGCACCCGGAGCACACCAAATGCCCGCTTTATGCTACAGAACTGCCGGCGAATCGCATGGACCGGCTGTCGCCGTCCTGGTCGAGAACCTGCCCGCGGGGCTGAGCGTCGAAACCGAGCTGATCGACGCCGAGCTACGCCGTCGGCAAGGCGGCTATGGCCGCGGTCCGCGCATGGCCATCGAACACGACGCGGTCGAGTTTCTCACTGGAGTCAGGAAGGGGCGGACGATCGGCTCACCGCTGCTGATGCACATCCGTAACCAGGATAGCCGGCTGGATGACGCGCCCGAATTGAACTGCCCGCGCCCGGGACATGCGGACTTCGCCGGAGCCATGAAGTGGCTGACCACGGACTGTCGCGAGACGCTGGAGCGTGCCTCGGCTCGCGAAACCGCGGCCCGGGTCGCCGCCGGCGCGCTCGCCAAATCGCTGCTGCATGAATTCGGCATATGCTGTCTTGGTTTCGTGCTGGAAATCGGCGGGTGGCGGGCCACCGTGCCGGATGATTTGCCGCCGCAGGAGCTGAAGACGCGCCGTGCTGCCAACGACCTCTATACGCCTGATGCGGCGGCGGTCGAGCCGATGAAGAAGGCCATCGATGCTGCCCGGCAAGCCGGCGACACGGTTGGCGGCGTCGTCGAGGTGCGGGCGTTCGGCTTGCCGCCGGGACTGGGCTCATGCCTGGCTTGGCAGGACAAACTGGATGGGCGGCTGATGCAGGCGGTCGGGTCTATTCAAGCCGTGAAGGGAGTGGAAATCGGGCTCGGTTTCGAAGCGGCACGCCGGCTCGGCAGCCAAGTTCATGATGCACTCCATCATGACGAGTCGCAGCGCTCCGCCGCGAGCCTTGGCTTCGTCAGAACGACGAACCGCGCCGGCGGGTTGGAAGGCGGCATGACCAACGGGATGCTGCTCGTGCTGCGCGCCGCATTCAAGCCGATCAGCACACTTTTACAGGGAATGGAGAGCGTTAACCTCAGGACTCTGCAGTCACAGCGCAGCGCCTACGAGCGCAGCGACGTTTGCGCTGTTCCTGCCGCCAGCGTGGTTGCGGAAAACGTAGTCGCCTTCGAATTGGCCCGTGCATTTCATGACAAGTTCGGGCGCGATACTTTGACGGAAATGCGGGCTGCCCACGCTTTCTTTCTCCAGGCCGCCCGCAATCTGCCGACCGACAGCCACTTGCCTTGAGTGCTTTGAAAATTGCCGTCGCAGGCTGGTGCTCGAATCAACGACTGCGGCCACTGCTTGAAGCCAGTGGCACGCCGGCCGGGATAGACACTCTGGAATTTCTTGTTCCAGCGCGCTTTTCTGGCGGTCGACGCCGGACATAAAGTGCGATGCCACTTTGTTTGGCGCCGCATGCTGCGCTGTGAATAGTCTCTCGGGTTGCCAACTGGCACGCCCCATGCCATCATATCACGCGTGGCGCCCGCATCGGGCGGTTGCGCCGGCGTGGGAATCACCAAACGAGATATAGGACATGAGAACCGTGGAAAAAGAAACCCTGACCGCAGCCCAGCATCTTGACCTCGTCGAACGCTCGGCCGCCCATAATTATCATCCCCTGCCCATCGTCGTCGCCCGTGCCGAAGGCGTCTGGGTCGAAGACGCCGACGGCAAACGCTACATGGACATGCTGGCGGCCTATTCCGCCGTCAATTTCGGCCACCGTCACGCGGACCTCATCGCCGCCGCCAAGGCCCAGCTCGACCGCGTCACGCTGACCTCGCGTGCCTTCCACAACGACCAGATGGGGCCCATGTGCGCCGAATTGGCCGATTTCTGCGGCATGGAGATGGTCCTACCGATGAACACCGGCGCCGAGGGCGTCGAAACCGCCATCAAAACCGCCCGCCGCTGGGGCTACATGAAGAAGGGCGTGCCCGCCGACCAAGCCAAGATCATCTGCTGCTCGGACAACTTCCACGGGCGCACCACCACCATCATCAGCTTCAGCACCGATCCGGTCGCCCGTGAAGGTTTCGGCCCGTTCACGCCCGGCTTCCAGGTCGTCAAGTACGGCGACATCGATGCCCTGCGTGCGGCCATCGACGACAAAACCGTCGCCTTCCTGGTCGAGCCAATTCAGGGCGAGGCCGGCATCATCATCCCGCCGCCCGGCTACCTGAAAGCGGCTCGCGAGCTGTGCCGAGAGCGCAACGTGCTGTTCATCGCCGACGAAATCCAGTCCGGGCTGGGCCGTACCGGCAAGACCTTCGCCTGCGAGCACGAAGGCGTTGTGCCCGATATCTTCATCCTGGGCAAAGCCCTGGGTGGCGGCATCATGCCGATCTCTGCCGTCGTCTCGCGCCGCGACATCCTGGGCGTTTTCACGCCCGGCTCGCACGGCAGCACATTCGGCGGCAACCCGCTGGCCTGCGCCGTCGCGCGGAAAGTCATTGAAATCCTGCGTACGGACAAGTATCAGTCCAACGCCCGCGAAGTTGGCGGCTACCTGGCCGAGCAGTTGCGCGCCATAAACAGCCCGAACATCAAGGAAATCCGTGCCCGCGGCTTGTGGATCGGCATTGAATTCCATGAGCGAGCCGGCCAAGCGCGGCAATACTGCCAGAAAGCCATGGAAGCCGGCCTGCTCTGCAAGGACACGCACGCGCAGACCATGCGACTGGCCCCGCCGTTGTGCATCACGCGCGAGGAAGCCGACTGGGCGCTCGAGCGCTTGCGGAAGATCCTGTAGGACACTGCCGTCGATCGGCTTGACAGGGAATCAGTAACTAGGCTGACCGGTGAACCTCCGCCCAGGGAGCCGCCCTACTCACCCAGGTACGGCGTGAGCAGGGCGCGCTTCTCTCGAAGCTCCGGATTGATCGCGACCGCCGCTTCGTACATCTGCCGGGCTTCCTCGCGCCGCCCGTTCACTGCCAACAGCAGCGCCAGGTTGAAATGGTCGGCCCCTTGGGCACCGGTCGGGTTCAGGCGAATCGCCGCTTCATAATGCACGATCGCTTCGGCGTCATTCCTTGTCATGGCCAGCCCATTCGCCAGATGGCTATGAAGGGCTGCCAATTTTGCATCGGCAGAGTGGGTTAGGCCTTCGCTCGCCTCGCTCAGCGCCCGCCGGAGAAGGTTGATGCCCTCCGGCAAGCGATTCAGCTTCGTTAGCGACTCTCCCAGCCCGCATGCCGCCCGTAAGTTCCCCGGCGCAACCGCCAGCGCCGCCTGGTACTCGGGAACCGCCAAATCCGGCCGGCCCACGTCCTGGTAAACATCGCCCAACGTTGCCAGCGATACCATGTCCTCTTGTGGTCGCGCCTGCTGGTGCGGCGTCAGGTTCACCAACAGGCCGGCCAGACACAGAACCGTCGCCCCAGCCAGAAGCGATCGCCATTGCCGCTCGCGCAGCGCTCTGTAGCCTGCTACAGCCGCCCACGCACCGAGCACGATCAGCACCGGCACAATCGGCAACCGGAACCGGGCCGCGCTGAAAAATGGCACGACGGCCACCATGTATACCAGTATCGAGCCCCACAGCGGAAACAACTCCAAGCGCCGCCGCCAGCATAGCGTCATTCCCAGCAGCCCCAGCGGTCCGATCACGCCAAACCCGAGCGGCAGGAACCTGACCAGCGGCGCAAAACGCTCGGTCCAGAAGTATAAGTTCTTGTTGTTCGCAATCTCCCATGAGCTCCAGAACAGCCGCGCTTTAAGCAACGTGAGAGCCAGCGCCTGTCGCGGATTGGCTTTTATGAATTCCCACCCCAGCCCGTAAAAGTAGTCCGAAACCTGCGATGGCTTTAGCAGTCGCCCTTCCGCTCGTTCTGCAAACGCGATCGCCTCGTCGTAGGCGCCGTGCGGGTCGAGCACCATGCCCGGCGCAACGGCGGTCCGTCCATCGGAGAGCGGATTATTACCGATGTAAAAGTTCAAGCCGCCTTGCCAGGCAATCAGCACCAGATCGCGCCCCACCACGTAGTTGCGGATGGTCACCGGCAGTACGCCCGCCAAACACCCCGCCGTCACACAAGCGACAAATTTCAACGCGCTGCGGCGCTCGCGCCGAAAGCGTATCGCCAGCCACACCACTATCGCCGGCCCCATCAGCAGCACGTCCGGGCGCGTGATCCCCGCCAGCCCCAGCATCAGCCCCGCAGCCCCAAACGTCTTCCAACTTGGCCGCCGCCCCGTTCGAAGCAGCAGCCATATCAGCAGCAGCCCCAGAAAAACGATGAGCGACGCCGCCAGCAGCTCGCCGTCAAAGAAAATCAGCGTCCAGTAGGTCGCGGCCACCAGCCCCGCCAACGTCGCTACAGCGCGCCCGAATGACTCCCGCCCAATCAAGAAAACCAGCCCGCACGAGGCCGCCCCCAGCACCGCCTGCACGATCCGCGGCCACACGTAACCCGGCCCGAACAATTCATAGATGGCCGCCAGAAACGCAGGATAAAGCGGCGCCCGAAAATATGGGCCGCTGACGAAACTCCGGCCGGCCGCTATGGCGCGCGCCCAACCATCCAGGTACGCCTCATCAACAATCGGATGAGAAAAAGTTGGGGCCTGCTGCCACTGGAAAACGTAGATCAGTCGCACCAGCAGCGCCAAGCCGATCAAGCCGCCAAGCAGCGGCCCGTCGATTCGCCAACTGGCGTACTTTGAAACGGCGCACATCGCGGGTGTCGTGGGCTCCCGCTTGGGCTGAACGTGCGTGCTCCGCTCCTCCCGCCTGGTCTTAATGGCGCGAATTCGTCTCTCCTCAACTCGCCTGGCGCCGTCAGTTTAGCTAGCCTGCGGCGGGGAGACACCTGCCGCGCGGCGAAAATCCTGAATGCGGCAAGCAGTGCGGCGTTATCCTGACAGACACCCACCTCGTCGACGCACGCAGCGGAACTTGCGCGAGCCGCTCGAAGTGGCGCAGCCGAACAGCCTCTACCGCAGAGGTGCGCAAAAAGAAGCGCCGCGCGAGGGTTAGCATCGCGCGGCGCCGCAACTTTCAGTTTAGCCGATTCTTATCTTTCGCCCGGGGGCCTGTTCACCGTGAAGGAATCCCAGGGCCAGCCTTTTTTCGACGCAAGTTGCTGCATCAGAGACTCATCGAACGTGCAGTTCCTCAAATTGTTTATTTCATACACCTTGATGAGAGCGGCCGGCGCCGGGTATGTATCGGTCTGCCAGGTACGGCCGCGTCGCAGGAAGCTCCAGGGATTGTCCTGGTCCGTCGCGTCCTTGCTGAAGTTCATCTTTTGGAGCGTATCTCTGTCGAATTCATCGAGCGTCTCAACTTTTGTCTGACGCGCGGACCCGTCGCAAAAGACGACATTGTCCGACATGATCTTCCTGTGCCAGCCAATAAGCATCTTGTCGTCGATCGGAGGCGCGTTTGGATCTTGCCGACTCCACCAGTAGAACAGTGGATCACAGTACATTGGCACACGAGAAGCGTTCTCGATGGCGGAGGCGCTGTGTCCTTCAACGCCGACGTTCAGGCTGCCTCTGATCGCTGGGAAGTTCCCGCCTTCGCTGCTGGGGGCAGCGCTGCCCGCCCCCCAGACCACACCGGCCGTATTCACGCGATAGCTGTTGCCCAAATAGTCGTAGCAGGGAATGTCAGCGGAATCAGGGGGAGCGTCGAATTGGTGCTCGCCTTCATCGCCGGTACTCGACGCGTCCTGACGCGAATAGCCGTAGCCGACGTCGGCCGGGTCGTTGTACATCGGCACTTTGAACCGGTCGTTTGCCGTCATTTCTCCGTAGATGTAGCGGTTGAGCGGGCGGTGCATCGCTCCCCAGAGGTTCTTGGAGGGATCGCCCATTTCGCCGCCCCACCCGGAGCCGCCGGCCCTACCGCTGTAGTCGGTCAGGGCAACGATGGTTTGGCCTCCAGCCAACATGGGGCGCGTCGGAGTTCGGCCGCCGAAGGAGAAGTTCGAGGCAGCGCGCCATCCCCAGCTTGTACTGGCGAAGCCTTTACCGTGCAGGTCTGTGATAACGCCGACTGACAGCGGGATAATCTGCTCGCGCCAGTCATCGACGCTGTACGCCAAAGACCCTTTCGCTATTTGCGACATGTTGCCGCTGCAAACCACTCGTTTTGCTTGCTCGCGGGCGGCCTGCAAACTGGGTAAGAGGATAGAAATGAGCAGTGCGATGATCGCCACGACCACCAGCAGCTCGATCAACGTGAACGCTTTCGTGCGTAACCTGGCCATCTCTTTCTCCTTTGAAGACAAGGAGTTGCGCATCGGTCCGCTCCGGCGCAGCTCGCCCGAGAAGCCCGCCATACCCTTCCGCGCGACGCGCGCACGCTCGGGGGCAGGCGTCTCGTCACACTTCCTTCATTCATGAATAGCGTAAAGCGGGCGCCGTAATCACGCAAGCCGCAGATTTTTTCTTGCGCTACTCCTGTGAAAAGGACACGACAGGTCCCATAACACAGAGGCACTCCCCTTGTGGAGAGCATTGGTGATTGATACGCTGATACTGACGCACCACATGCATGGAGTTGTGAGCCACCCGTGCCCGCTTCCGAAGCTGAACTAGTCAAACAAGCTGTTATGGGCAATACGCGTGCGTTAACAGCACTTTTAGAGCGCGTTGGCCCAGAAGTCCGCCGCAGAATCGCGCCGACCATTCCGTCGCGCTGGCGCCCCATGGTTTCTTTAGAAGACTTGATGCAAGAGACCTACATCGACGCGTTCCTTGACGTTCACACGTTTCACATGAGGGGCGATAACTCATTCTCGGCATGGCTAATGACAATTGCCCGGCGGAATCTGGTGGATGCTGTAAGAATGCTCGAGGCGGATAAGCGCGGGCAGGGCGCTCGGCAGTTAGACGCCGGCCCAAACGCCGAGGACTTGACTGCTTTAGAGGAGCGTTTGGCTTTGACGCGCACAACCCCCAGCCGACATGTTGCCCGAAGCGAGAATCGTCGGCTTCTGGAACGCGCCCTGGAGCAATTGCCCGAAACTTATAGGACTGTCATTTCCTTGTACGATCTTCAGGGGAAATCCGTCAAAGAAGTCGCGGCCGTTCTCCAACGCAGTCCGGGCGCGGTCTTCATGTTGCGCAGCCGTGCCCATCGGCTGCTTTCCGCGAACCTCGGTACGGCATCGCTCTACCTCAGTGACACAGCGTGATCTCCAGTGGGTGCTAAGAGACGATCCCTTATGGCCGCCACCGGTCACCGAAAGAGCACCGAGCGCGAGCGTGCAATCATACGCACGGCCCAAATCAGGGCCCAGGAACTGAAGCAAGCCTGGTTGTCCAGCGTGCCGGCTGTCGATTGCATTCCCGGCTTCACGATTACACGTGAAATTGGCCGCGGCGGAATGGCCGTCATCTATGAGGCTCAACAGAAGGAGCCGCCGCGAGCGGTGGCCTTGAAGGTCATGCGGGGCGGGGCAACGGTCAGCAAACACCGGCTACGGCTTTTCCGCCAGGAGATGGAAACTCTGGCGCGGCTAAGTTGCCCGAATATCGCGGCTATCTACGGGGCCGGCTCTACGAATGACGGGCGCCACTACTTCGCGATGGAGTTGGTTCGCGGCTCACCCGTGACGGAGTATGTGCAGCTTCAGAACCTCTCATTGCGGCAAATCCTGGAGCTCTTCCAGCAGATTTGCCAGGCAGTGCACTACGCCCACCAGCGCGGCGTGATTCATCGCGATTTGAAGCCCTCGAACATCATGGTGGATGGGGACGGAAACCCGAAGGTGCTGGATTTCGGCCTGGCGCGCATGGTCGAGACGGACGATGCCATGCGGGCCATGATGGGCGAATCCGGAAAGATCATGGGCACGTTGCCCTATATGAGTCCCGAGCAGGCCGAAGGCGATCAGGACGGCCTGGATATCCGTACCGACGTCTATTCGCTGGGCGTAATCCTCTACGAGTTACTGACGGAGCGCTTGCCTTACGAGGTTTCCGCCACGGACCCGCTGCAAGCCCGCCAGGCGATCATCCAGCACCCGCCCTGCCGGCCCAGCCGATATCGGCGAAGTCTGCGCGGCGAGCTTGAGTTGATCGTACTCAAAGCTCTAGAAAAGGAACCAGCCAAACGTTATCAGAGCGCCCTCGCCTTGGGCGAGGACTTGGGGCGGTTTCTGCGGGGGCAGGCAATCAGCGCGCGCACGCCTACCATTCCCTACCTCGTACGCAAGTTCATAGCACGCCAAAAACTGCCCGTCGCGCTGACTGCTGTTCTTCTGGCGACGCTGGCGGGTTTCGCCGGCTGGGAGCGCATCCAGGCCAACCAGCGGCGGCTGGACGAACAGCAGCGCCAGCGCAGCTTGGAACGCTGGCAACAGAAGACCCGCGCTGAAATGCGCGACCTCTTGCGCATCGGCCAGTTCTGGGAAGCCGTGGTTATGGAAGTAGCCGGGCGGGACGTGCTCGACGAGGCGGCCGAGCGAATCGACGGCACCTTCGTTGATAGTGCGGCCCCAGCGGCTACGGTGCGCGAGATCCTTGCCCGGCGCTACGAAACTCTGGGAGAAACCGAGCGTGCCGCGCGCGAGCGCGAATTGGCCGCAGCCGCGTTGCGCAAATCTGCCCAGCAGCGCATCGAGCACCGCGATTGGGCGGCGGCGGAAACGCTTTTGCTCCGAGAATATGACATAAGGCGTAAGTTCGACGAAGCCGGCGCACGCGAGACTGCCAGGCTGCTCGCGGACGTCTACGGCGTTTCGGGCAGGCCGCAACGGAAAGAAGAGTGGCTGAACCGAGCCGATGCTCCCGTCAGTACTGACAGCAATCAGTGACGCCGCCCGCCAGCGCTGCAGCAAACAGCGGGTTTTTCAGCGCAAATATTCGTTTACACTTCCCGGAAGCGTGCCGTGAAATGCCGCAATGATGGCGGCTCCCAAGCGATCTCCAGGCCACGCAACCGGTCGCGCTGTTGGTACACCTCGGTGATCGCCTCGATCACATAGTCTATATGGCTCTGCGTGTAAACGCGGCGCGGAATCGCCAGGCGCACCAGCTCCATCGCCGGCGGCGTGCCGCTCTGCCCGAACATCACGCTGCCGATCTCCACGGCTCTGATCCCGCCGTAGCGATACAAGGCCACCACCAGCGCCTGTCCCGGGAACTGGGCCGGCGGTATGTGCGGACAGAAATGCTTCGCGTCAATGTAGATGGCGTGCCCGCCGGGCGGTTCGACAATCTGCACCCCGGCCGCCAGCAGCTTCTCACCCAGATATTCGGTGCTGCGAATGCGGTATTGGAGGTAATCCTCGTCCACGACCTCTTCGAAGCCCTGCGCCATGGCCTCAAGGTCGCGCCCCGCCATTCCGCCGTACGTGATGAACCCTTCGGTCAGAATCAGCAGCTCGTCGGCCCGCCGCGCCAGCTCGTCGTCCCGCAGCAGCAGCAGCCCGCCGATGTTCACCAGGCCATCTTTCTTGGACGAGATCGTGGCCCCGTCCGCCAGGCTGAACATTTCGCGCACGATTTCGCGCACGCTGCGGTCCTGCTGCCCCAGCTCGCGCTGTTTGATAAACCAGGCGTTCTCAGCGAAGCGGCAGGCGTCCAGGAAGAACGGCAGGCCGTACCGGTCACACAGCTTGCGTATGCCGCGGAGGTTTTCGAGACTCACCGGCTGTCCGCCGCCGCTGTTGTTAGTGACCGTAACCATTACCAGCGGGATGCGCTCGCGCAGGGCCGGCCCGGTGCGTCCGCCGCCGACCTCCTGGATGAGGTTTTCGAGCTTGCGCAGGTCGATGTTGCCCTTGAACGGCAGGCGCGTCGTGGGCTGCTTGCCTTCGTCTATCACCAGGTCGATCGCCTTGGCGCCGGCATGCTCGATGTTGGCGCGCGTCGTATCAAAATGGTTGTTGCTCGGCACGACCTTGCCCGGACCGCCGACCAATTCGAAGAGAATCCGCTCGCTGGCGCGGCCCTGGTGCGTGGGCAAGATGTGCGGGAAACCAGTGATTTCCTGAATCTTGTCCTTGAGCACGTACCAGCTCTTAGCGCCCGCGTACGATTCGTCGCCCCGCATGACCCCGGCCCACTGCAGGCTGCTCATGGCACCCGTGCCGCTGTCGGTCAGCAGGTCAATCAGGACGTCCTCGGCTTTGATGAGGAACAGGTTAAAGCCCGCCTCGACCAGAATGCGCTCGCGCTGCTCGCGCGTAGTCAAACGGATGGGTTCGACGACTTTGATGCGAAACGGTTCGATGATCGTTTTCATTTCTCAATCCATTTTGGCGAAAAGCCCATTTTCAACTATGGTTGCCAAGCCTGCAACGCGTCGAAAAGCTGGGCATAACTTGTTCCAGTTAGCAGCGTAACGCGATCTCCCGCCGGATAGAAGTCGATCCGGCCGACGGTTTGATCCAAGAATAGCAACGAGCAAGAGCTCAGAAACAGCATCGCCCATGTGGCCAGCACAGCGGTACGGGCGGCCCGGCCACGCCGCGGGGCGCCTTCATGCGGGCGGAACAGCGCCGCAGAAAGCAGCAACAGCGCCGCCAGGCAAAACGCGATGATCGGCGTTCGAGGCAGGCCGGGCGTGCTCGGGGCCAGTCGCCGTACGTCGTCAGCGGGACTCGCATCGCCCAGGGTCATCCATGCCAGCCAGCCCAAGCCGAATGCCGCCGCGATGCCCAGCACCAGCAATTGGTTCGGTCGCTTGGGCGCCGTCAGAAACGCCCGGCGGGCAAGAATCAACGCGACCGCACCGACCATCGCTGCGGCGCACAGCGCTCCCAGCATCCACATCCTGAGCCGCAAACAGGTCACGAAACGGCCGCTTGAATCCGGCCGCAATTCGGGAACGTCGCCGCTGCGGAGCGGGTACGGCAGAAGCGGGTGTTCCGCGGCCGCAGTTCGGTAGGCAGCACGCCACTGGCGCAACTGGGCGGCGATTTGGGCGGGCGGCGCTGGGAGGAGTGCGAAGCTCTGCTTTCCAGGGTCCTGCGCTTCCTCACCGGCGTCGCTGATGGCCTGCGCCAGCAAATCCGCGGCCAGGAGGCGCATGCCGGGCGGGCCGTCGTCGAGCACCCACTGCTGGAGCAGCCTGAGCAGCACGCTCCGGCACACCACGTCCGAGCCGTCTTCGGCGGCTGACCGCGTTCGAGCCAAGGTGCCCAGCCGCGGCGCAAGGTATTGGAGTAGCGGTCCGTGCGGCTGGCCGATCGTTTGCTCGGCCTGGGCCCGTGCCGCCCCCGTGCGCAAACCTAGCGCCTCGTACATCTCCGTTCGGCTGTCTTCGAGCGGCGCCAGGAAGTGACGGAACTGGGCCCGCTCCAGCCCGGTCAGCACGGGCGCCAGTCGCGGCCACCACTGCTCGACCGGCGCAGCGGCCCTTTCCATCTCCAACATCAGGAAGGCGGCCAGTTGGATGCGGCCGATTTGCGTGTCCGTCAGTTCCGCGAGCATGCGTTGCAGCGTGTCGCGCCTGGCGGGGTAGACGTCCGGGTCCAGCAACGCGCTTGTGAAGAGATGGCTGACGTTGGCCGCGATCAATCCCTGCCGCGCGGCGCGTGACATACGAGCGTCGGCCGTGCGCTGCGCGCGTTCGTAATCCGGCCACGTAAGTCGCGCCAGGCGCACGCCGGGGAGCCCGTTCCAGAATTGCCAGGCGCGCCAGCCGACAATGAGGCTCAGTACGACCGCCAGCGCAAGCACCACCAGGCGGCCCCGGTAGACGCGCATCTTCTGCGCGGCGGAATTGGCCGATCTCCCAGGCGCTTTTCGTCCCATGTGAGCAAGCTAAGCCGCCGCGCGGCTGGCGGCAACAAACGATAATCGGCGCGGGTGCGGACGGTGCGTCTCCTCGGTTCGCCGTCTGATAATTTCACGTCACGAGCAACGCTCGTGCGAGGCTATTTGGGCAAAGGCGGCCAATGTCCTGCCCGGCAGTCAGTTCTTACTTTTGTAGTCCTGCCGCTAGTTCTAGGACCAAAGAAAAACATTGAGCCCCGACGCCCAAGCCGTTAAGCTAATCGAACAAGCGGATGATAAGAACCTGTGGCTGTGCGCCGCACCCCGCGCCGCGGCCATGCGGGCCGCCGCAAGAACTTACCCGAGGTACCGCTCATGGAGATGGGAATGCTGCCTAAGCGCGCGTCTGGCTTGGGGTTAGGCGCGCTGGTCACCGTCTGCGCCATAATCGCCCTTGGCATTCCGCCGGGCGTCTTCGCCGCCGACCGGGTTGTTCTCTGCGAAGAATTTACGAATTTCGCCTGACTGGAGTGCGCCAGCGCGGGTCCCGCGCTTAGCCACTTGCTGGATGTCTTCCCGGACTCCTTGTCCTTCATCCAGTATCACCACGACGACGAGTCGGCGTTGCCCTGGAGTGATGCGCGGTGGACGTTCTATGGCCTTCACTACACGCCCACCACGATCTTCGACGGCGCCGATGTGATGATCGGATCGCTGCTGGATATAGAACTCCAGTACAATCTATACCGCGTCAACCACTTCCAGCCCGATCGGGCCGCCCCGACGGACGTCACGCTCACCATCCGCGGCGAGCCGGTGAGCGGCCAGACCTATCGGGCCATCGTCGACGTGGGCATCGAGCCGAACGGCGTCCCCAGGACGCTCCGCATCTACATGGTGCAGGTGCTGGACTTCTGGCCGACTACCAAATCCTACTACCGGAACGGCTTCAAGCAGGCCGCCCCGACGGTGGATGTGTCGCTCAATCCTGGTGAGGTTCAAACGCTCGAAGCGACCTTCACTTTCGACGCCGAAAGCTGGGCCAACCGCGAAAACATCAAACTGATCGCCTGGGCCCAGCTCCCGCTGGACACCGCTCCCGCGGTGGTTTGGCAATCCGCCACGCGCCAGTGGCCGCTGGTCTCGTACCCGGACGATTGGGATGGCGACGGCGTCGCTGATACCGCCGACAACTGCCCGCGGCGCTACAACCCCGACCAGGCTGACAGCGACGGCGATGGCGTGGGCGACGTCTGCGACAAGTGCCTGAACCAGCCCAACCCTGCACAGGACGACCCGGACGAGGACGGAATCGGCAGCGACTGCGATAACTGTCCGGCTCTGCACTCTCTCAATCAATTTGACGCCGATGGTGACGGCGTGGGCGATCCGTGCGATTCCTGCCCGGAAGTGCCCGCACCGGCCGGCGCCGATCAGTTCGGGCGTCTGCTCGGCAGCATGGATATTGATTGCGACGTGGACGCTGACGACTGGGCTCTCTTCGCCCCGTGCATCGGCGGCGCCGGCGTGACGATCGCCCCGGACGGCTGCACTCCCGAGAACTTCGCCCGAGCCGACCTGGATGGCGATGGCGACGTGGACCTCAACGATCAGGCCATCCTCGCCCGCAATTTCTCCGGCGCCCTGCCGAGCCCGGACATGTTCGTCGGCTATGAGAGCTGCATCGGCTGCCATGCCGAGCAGGCCGACCTGTGGATACACACCATCCACCGGACTGCATATGCGACGGTCGCCGACTCGCCGGACATCCTGATCTGCCTGCCCTGCCACACCGTCGGTTACGGCAAGCGCAGCGGCTTCGTGGATATGGAGACTACACCACACCTGGCCGGCGTGCAGTGCGAAAGCTGTCACGGGCCGGGCAGCAATCACAACCTCGACCCCATCGCCTATCCGCTGACTGTCAGCTACGGCACGGCGCTGTGCGGCGAATGCCACCAGTCCTGCCATGGCGTATGCGGCGAGAACAGCCACCCGCAACTCGAACAATGGTCCCGTTCAAAGCACGCCCAGGCGCTGCCCGACATGAGAGCGGATGAGCAGGCCTGGGATGATTGCCTGCGCTGCCACTCGACCGACTACCGCCTCAAGCCCGACGGCGAGAAGCCCGGTTTGTACGAGGCCGAATACTCCATCGAGTGCATCGCTTGCCACAATCCGCACGGCAGCCCGAACAAGGGCCAGCTTCGTCTGCCGCCGAGCCTGATTTGCATCGACTGTCATCACATGGAGAGTGAGAGCGGATACTGGGATCTACCGGCTCAGCCGCAGGCGCAGATACTGCACGGTCAATCCGGCTTCTATCTGGATGAAACGCCGATGGAGGGACCGTACAGCATGCACTGGTGGGGCATCGCGGACGAGTGCGTGGTGTGCCACATGCACACTGAGCCGCACACGCCGGAACACGAGGCCGACAGCGGCCACCTCTTCACCTCGAACATGCGGGCCTGCATGCCGTGTCATTCCGAGGAGGTTGCGCGGCAGCTAGTGGACGAGCTGCACTACGAGGTGAGCACCCGCTCCAGCCTGATCGCCCGGCATTTCGACCCCTTCGACCCGCTGTACTACGACCCGACCTGGCTGCCGCCCGACGAGGTGATCGCCTGGATCATAAGTTACTACAACAACCAGTTGGTCATTGCGGACCGCTCGTTCGGGTCGCATAACCCGGCTTACATCCGCGCCCTGCTGGCCGAGGCCGAGGCTTACCTCGGCATCGAACCGTGGCCCACGCTGCGGGCTGCCGGCCGCGATGACCTGCTCTGGCCGTTTGGCGTGCCTATGCCCCGACCGAAGAACGCGGAGGAGTCTCGATGACAATCACGCGCCGCGATTTCTTGAAGCTCGCCGCCGCCGCCACCGCGGCCGGGCATCTCTCGACCGTCGCTTTCGCTAGGCTTCAGAAAGCCCTACGCGCCCCCGGCGGCCCGCGGGTCGTCTGGCTGCAAGGGGCCGGCTGCGATGGCTGCGCGGTTTCGTTCCTCAACAGCATCCACTTCGCCGGCGCCGACGATCTGCTGTTGAATACGCTGGACGTGCGCTTTCAAAACAATCTAATGGCCGCTACCGGTGAGCTGGCCGTCTCCGCCGCGACCGGCGTTCTGCCTGAGCCCGGCTACATTTTGATTGTCGAGGGCTCGATCCCCACGGCCGCCGGCGGACGCTATGCCTACCTCTGGCCGGAAATGACCATGCTGGACGGCGTTATCAGCTTCGCTGCCAACGCCGCCTACATCATTGCCATCGGCGCCTGTGCCTGCTACGGCGGCGTGACCAAAGGAGCTCCCAACCCCACCGGCGCCCAAGGCGTCGGCGACATCATCGGCGCCGATTCACGGCTGATAAACCTGCCCGGTTGCCCGATGCACCCGGATTGGCTGGTGTCGACCGTAACGCGCCTGCTCACGACCGGGCGCGTGCCGCCGCTCGATGCGCACCGCCGCCCGCTCGAGTTTTTCGGGCGCCTTTTGCACAGCGATTGCCCCCGTCGCCACAAGCACTGCGGCGAAATTCAAATGGCCTCGCAACTGGGCGAGCCCGGCTGCATGGAGTTTCTCGGCTGCAAGGGCAAACACACAAGCGCCGAGTGCCCCATGCGAAAGTGGAACAGCAGCGGTCCGGGCGAGTCCGGCGTCAACTGGTGCATCGGCGCAGGCAGCCCGTGCATCGGCTGCGTCAATCCTGACTTCCCGGATGGCATGTCGCCGTTCTATCAATACTTGCCGCCGCCGCGCGGCTTGATCGAACGGGGCGACGAGGAGCCTGCCGCCCCGCCGGCCCCAGCCCACACTGGCCAAACCCCTGCGAGTGATAGCAAGAAAACCCGCTCAGCCGGAGGGACCCGCTGATGCCAACTACATTCACTATTGATCCGGTCACCCGCATTGAAGGCCACCTGGAAGTACAGGTCACCGTCGATCTGGTCGGCGGCGAGCAGAAAGTCGTCGACGCCCGCAGCGCCGGCACGATGTTTCGCGGCTTCGAAATGATTCTGCCGGGCCGCGACCCGCGCGATGCCGCCCTATACACGCAGCGCATCTGCGGCGTCTGCCCCGTGCCGCACGCGTTGGCTGCCTGCCTGGCGCTCGACCAGGCCTTCGGCGCAACGCCCCCGGACAACGGCCGGATTATGCGCAATCTCGTGCTCGGGGCGAACTTCATCGATTCGCACCTGCTGCACTTTTACCATCTGTCCGCGTTGGACTTCATCGACACCACGGGCGTGCTCGACATGCCGCCCTGGACGCCGCGCTACGTGACAGCTGACATGCTCACGGGGCCGGCCGCCGCCGCATTGGTCGCCCACTATCGCACCGCTCTGGCGATTCGCCGCAAAGCGCATCAAATGGGCGCGATCTTCGGCGGAAAATTGCCGTGCGTCAGCTCGTTTGTAGTCGGCGGCTGCACCGACCAGGTGACCGCCAAGAAAATCCAGGACTTCCGCGCGCTGCTCACTGAAATTCGCGCGTTCATCGATGACGTCTACCTCCCGGACGCCGCCGCGCTGGCCGCCGCATTCCCAAGCTACTACTCGCTCGGTGCCGGCCCCGGCAATTTGCTGGCCTTCGGTGTCTTCGATCTGGACGCCAGCGGCGCCACAAAGCTGCTCGGACCCGGCCGCTACACCAACGGCGTGCCCGGCACGGTCAGCGTTGCCCAGATAACCGAAGACATCACCTACGGACGCTATAACGGCGCCGACGACTTGAATCCCGCCGTCGGTGTCACGCAGCCGAACCCCGACAAGGCCGGCGCCTATACCTGGCTCAAGGCCCCGCGCTATTCCAACCAGCCGCACGAACTGGGACCGCTGGCCCGCATGTGGGTCAACGGCCGGTATACCCACGGCATCTCGGCCATGGACCGCATCATGGCCCGCGCGGCCGAGGCCAAGTTTGTCGCCGATTCGATGGACGGCTGGCTCAATCAGCTTGCGCCCGAACAACCGGCGTATACGCCGAGCACGATTCCCGCCAGCGCGACCGCGGCCGGCCTGACGGAGGCCCCGCGCGGCGGACTGGGCCACTGGATGAACGTGACGAATCACGTGATCTCGCGTTACCAGGTCATCACGCCGACGAGCTGGAATGCCGCACCCAAAGATCACCAGAACCAGCGCGGCCCGATGGAGGCGGCGCTGCTCGGCGTGCCGGTGCCGGACATCGCCAAGCCGGTCGAAGTGCTGCGTGTCATCCACTCGTTCGACCCATGCCTGGCCTGCGCGGTTCACCTGCTCCGGCCGGGGGAGAAGGCCGGAACAGTCGTGCGTCTGGCGACTTAGCCGAAAGCCGGAGTGAAGTGTTGACTGCGACGCCGCAACGTATGACTGACAACGCGGAGCAGGGCCGGGCGCCGGTGCTGGTGCTCGGCATCGGCAACATCCTGCTGCGCGATGAAGGCGTCGGGCCGCGCGTCGCGCAGCTACTGCAAGCCGCGGCATTGCCGTCCGGCGTGGAGGTCTGCGATGGTGGCACGGCCGGTTTTAATCTGATCGACGTGCTCGCCGGCCGCCGCAAAGTCATCGTGATTGACGCGCTCGATGCCGGTCAGACGCCGGGCAGCATCATCCGGCTGACTCCGGAGGACCTGGCGCGGCCGGATCGGCCGAAGCTGTCGCTGCACGATCTGGGCTTGCTGGAAGCCTTGGACATGGCCCGGCAACTGGATGAGGCGCCGCAGGAAGTGGTCATCTTCGGCATTCAACCGCAGGACTTGAGCTGTGGTCTGGACCTCTCGCCCGCAATTCGGGCGTGTGTGCCCGAGGCGATAAATCTGGTCTTGGCGGAATTGAAGGACGGAAACGGCCGGCAGGACGGAGGCCAGTCGCTGTCACAATCTTTAGTGTTCTCCGAAGTGCAGGAAGAAGTGAAAACCGGGGAAGAAGCACAGGAAAGAGCAGGCGTAGCATGAAGTACAGCCCTCTGCTGCCGGCCGCAGTCCTTATCGCTCTCACTCAGCCCGCCTGGGCCGAGCCTGCCTGGGGCTCCAATTGCCTGGCGTGCCACGGCGTATTGCAGCCAGGCCTCATCGCAGTCATGGACGAAGACGGAACCGCCGACCCGGATGAGACCTTCACCGGCGCGCCGGATCGCGGCCTGTTGCCGGTATTCCAGGTTTTCCCCGGCCATAGCAAGTCTTTGCAGGCCGCACTGGTCGGCCTGAGCGAGGGAGACCGGTACGCCGTCGAGCTCAAGCGGCTGCGTTTCTCGGGCGTGGAGGCCGGCTCGACGCTGCTCTTCAGCCCGGACTGCGACTGGCCCGAGTGGGGTGACTCGCCTTACTACACTCAGCCGGAGTTGGGATATTGCTGGGGTGAGGGGCCCACGACTTTCACGTACAACATCAGCACTGATGACGAAAACCCCTTTGACTACTTCGACCTGGTGTTCGCAGTGGCCGGCAAGTTCACAGACACCGGCGAGCTATTCTATGCCGAGGAGCATTTCTACCTGCAATTGAGCTGGGTGCGGGGCGACATCAACTGCGACGGCTCAGTGAACGTCTTTGACATTGATCCGTTCGTGCAAGCCCTGACCGACCCCGCGGGCTACTCCGCCGCGCGTCCGGGTTGCAATATCGAGAACGCGGACATTAACCGCGACGGTAACGTAAACGTTTTTGATATCGACCCGTTCGTGCAACTGCTGACCGGTGGCTGATTCGGGGATATGCCTCAGCTTGCCGTCGCTACGCCGACCTCTACGGTTGGAATTGCCCCGCGGCTGACCGCATTGACCAGCGCAGCGCCCCTTGGCACTGGTGCTTGGCGCTGCCCTGGGGCCAAATCGGCTTGACTCCGCGCGGGCGGCGCACGATAACGCAAGTGCATGCTTACATAAAGCCCGGCCCCCCGCATGTGCGGACCTGCGCCGGGCTGCTCCCTGCCCTGCTGTCCACCGAGTCGGAGACCCGGCTTATGGAAGAAAAAGCGGCAGTCACGTTTCAATCTCCGGCCCTGGGCGCGGCCCCCGATCATCTGCTTGCGCATTTGCGGCTTAAACGCGCTTTTCTGCGCACCCTGGTGATCTCATTGACGACCTGCGCGCTGGTTGCGGTCGGCGCGCTGCTGCTGGGAACTTTTAACGAGACCACCGCGAAAGTGCTGACAACGCTGGGAGCACTGGCAGTGCACAGCGGCGCCGCGATGTTCTGTGCCGGTACGCTCGAACACCGGCGCTGGCCGAAGCTGAGCGCGGCCGGACTGATACTTTTCGCCGTCAGTTTCTGCGTGCTGATTACCTGCATCTGGTGGCCGGGTTGGTTCGATGAACCGACCATCCGGGCCATTCTGACGTTTGGGACCCTGGCCGGGTTCTACATTCTGGCGATCCCATCGGCGGACTTGTGGGAGCGCCGCACGCGCCGGGTTCTGGCGGGGGCCGGATTGCTGGTATGCGCGGCTGCGTTCCTTATGGTACTGGCTTGCATTTGGGCGACGGTCTCGTGCAATGTAGAGTTTGCCAAAGCAACCGGAATCGCCATCGTCATCGCGTTTTCAGTGGCACACACGTCGCTGCTGGTCCGGGTACCCGCGGGTCGCGGTGCTGACTGGCTGTTGATGGTGGCATTGGGGTGCGTCTGGCTGCTGGCCGCCATGGCCTCGGCGAGCATCGCCTGGGGAATTGATGAGGAGTTCTGGTACCGCTGGCTGGGCGCGGTCGGCGTGCTGGGTGCGTGCAGTTCGTTTGCCCTGCTCATCATGGCGAAGCTGCGGCAGGTCGGAAAAGTGGCTAACCTGCAAAGCGCGGCCGCTCGCGTTGAGCTGCGTTGCCCGCGCTGCACCACGCTTCAAACGGTCGATGCCGGCGCCGCCAGGTGCAACGCGTGCGGGCTGAAGTTCCGGATCGAAATCGAGGAGCCGCGCTGCGCGAAGTGTGACTACCTGTTGTGGCAGTTGCCGCAACGCAGGTGCCCGGAATGCGGAACCGAGTTTTGAGCCGC
>JAAYXS010000212.1 GCA_012515775.1 Phycisphaerae bacterium | reverse complement strand
CGGTCGTACTCGCAGGCCTCGGCCACGAAATACGGGCCGTCGCCCGCGCCGCTGCCGCCGCCGAGCTGCCTGACGCCGGCGCCGATCACAAAGCTCGGGTCGCGGCCCGCGCGGCGCAAGACATACGAGAGCCAAGCGGCCGTGGTGCTCTTGCCGTGCGTGCCGCTGATGGCGATGCCTTCACCGCAATGGGCCATGAGCAGCCCCAGCAGCTCGGCGTACTTCACGATGCACACGCCGCGCCGCCGGGCTTCGACAATCTCCGGATGATCGTCGCGCACGGCCGCGGATTTGACGAGCATCTGCACGCCCTGCGGCACGCTCTCCGCCGCCTGGCATGTGCTGACGGTGACTCCCGCGGCGGCCAGGCGCCGCAATTCCTCGCCATCGCGTCCATCGGTGCCGCTGACGCAGGCGCCGCGGCGCAGCAACAGCGCAGCCAGGCCGCACATGCCGCTGCCGCCGATACCGACCATGTGAATCGGGAAATTTCGCAGGTCCTGCGGGAGCACGTCATCCATCCTTGGAGTTTCGATCACCGCTGCCGCGCTTCCATCCATGTTCGACCGCCAGAAATAGCTCGCAGCATCCCTGCCGGCTTCGGCCAGGATACTACTTCGCCGGCCAACTCACAACGGCAAAGCCGATGCGTGCCGTAGCAGGGCCGGGGCGTATCGCCCCGGAATGCGCGATAACGCGTCGCTCCCGATGTGCGCGCCGCCACCAGTTCAGCAACAGCGCGCACTACGAACCCGCGAGTGCTGCCTCTTACCAGCGGCAGACTAGTCTGCCACCGCCAGCTCGCCGTAAACCCGCATGAGTGCCGCCCGGAACGACGTACTCTGCAGCAACGGCTCATTCGGCAGCAATTCCTCGCCGGAGCGCAAGCGCTCCTGGATCGGTCGCGACAGCCCGCCCAATAGCGCGCGGGCCTCAGCTTTGCTGTAAAGACTATCGCCGTAACCCAGCGTGACCACCGCCCACCGCACGTCTTCCGGCAGGGCCGCTATGCTCTTCTTGATCTCCGCCACGGCCTTCTCGTCTGACGCCGCCCGCCGCAGCCGGACAATCCAGGGCTGCACGAAGTTCTGCGGCTGACCGCTCAGCGGTGCGAGCAGGTTGTCGAAGCGTTCCTGTGATTTGTCCACGTCCACCCCGAACCATTCCTGGTACACAGTGGTCAGGTAATCGGCCAGGGTCTGCGGGCGAATTACATACTCGCCCACCTGGGCCACCGGCACGGCGTATGGAACGGTGGATGCGTTGTCGGAAAGCTTGTCCTTCAACGACAGGAGCCCAGCCAGGT
Organism: Phycisphaerae bacterium; assembly: GCA_012515775.1. Classification (GTDB taxonomy): domain Bacteria; phylum Planctomycetota; class Phycisphaerae; order UBA1845; family Fen-1342; genus JAAYXS01. The sequence continues at coordinate 7,920 of JAAYXS010000212.1, read as the reverse complement.
CGCCCTGCTGCTCGGCGATGAAAATGCCGATCCCGCGCAGCCGCGCGTCGCTGCTGCGTAGAAGCTGATCCCGCTGCGCCGCAGGCAATTCGACGACCTTCTTCAGAATCGGCCGCTGCTCCGGGTCCACCAATGTCCACTGGTTGTGCCGCGGAACGGCGATTACCTGGCTCACCGCATCCGCCGGATCAGCCGGATCAGCCGCGTGCGCCGCTACTCCCAATGCCAGAGCTACGCCGAGCCACATGCCGCAAATAGACAAACGATGTGCTATCATCGGTCCTCTCCTGTTGCCGAATTTTACTGGTCAAAGTAGGTTTCGCGCGTCTGGGCTATGTCCTTGCGTACACCGGCTCGTGAGGACGAAGCTTCCGCCCTCCCGAAGTAGCCCGCCATTGCCCCCAGCTCCCACTGCATGTTCGCCTGCTCTTGCGTCCCGGTGAACGGTCCCGCGCCGTAGGAGGGGTCGTAATAAGCCATATTGATCTTCACGATGAAATGCCGGGCGAACCAGCTGGCCGGGTTGGGGTTGTCCTGGCCCGGCAAGCCCGTTGCGTCGGTGCAGGTCGGCGACGGCCAGGCCGCATAGTAACCACACGGGTCATTAAACGAGAATGGATAAGCTGTACACGACGTGCCCCAACCGTTGAAGGTGTAGTTCTTGACGAGGAATCCCGCGGCCGAGGAAGGATAGCTGCCGCAGTCCAACGGCAGGGCTGAGGTGAGCGGCTCGGCCGTCACAAACACCGAGGAGTTCAGACCCTGCGTTCTGAAACACTGCCGCAGTAGGTCTGCCCAGCCGCCGCACTGGGAAGTGGTGTAGTACACCAGCTCCGGGGCGCTATAGTAAGTGCAGTAAGAGGCGCACAACACGCCGCGATAGTACCCCAGTCGCTCGCCATCAACGTTGTAGACTTCGCGATCGGCGAATTCGGCCCAAATGGCGTCTATCACCGGCTGTTCATCGGCCAGGCCATCGGCGGCCTGTGTACTAATGTGGAAATAGCTTTCCAGGCAGTCTCCCAACGGCGTGCTGCGCGTGACATAAAGCCGCGTGCTGCTGGTACCGCCATCAACGAAGTTGACGCCGTCGAACGCTACTTCCCAGACTATGTCGAAGCTCGGGTAATACTTAACGGTATTTGGCAGGGTGCCTTCTGAAACCAGCGTACCCGAGACATTAAGCGTACTGCCGGAAAGGTTGCCAGTGCCGGTAAAGGTCAAACCGTCAGGCCCGTAACCCCGCACCTGAACCCCGCTGGCAGTGCCGGAAGGCGAAACCCAGAACTGAACGCCCGAAAGCGTAACGTGCGAATTGCGCGCATAGGCGACCGGATAATCATGGTCGCCCGCATCCAGCACATCGCCGTCATGGTTGGCGTCCAACCACTGTTGCGTGCCATAGCTGCTGCACGGCGGATACGCACAGTCGTGCTTTATGGTAGTGGAGCCGGTCCCGCCAAAAGTGATCGCCCTAATGCGTACTAGCGTGCACTGACCGCATTCGCTGCCCGCGCCCAGCCATTCGCCGCCTCCGCCCGCCGCCAGACAGGCGGCCTCCGTCAGAATCTCACACGAGTAGTTGTCGAAGCAGCAGGCGCCCACAGGATCAACCCCGGCCTGCAGGGCCGCGAAGTCGTGCAGATCGACATCCCCATCGCCGTCCACGTCGAACGCCGCCAGACATTCCGGATCTGCGGGCAGCCCCGCACCGGCCATGCACGGCCCAAGCTCCTCCAGAACATCGCGGCCATCCGCGTGCGCCGCGGCCGCGCTCGCAAGCAGCACCATCGCCAGCGCCAGTCCGAGTGTTCTCCTCATTGTGCTCTCCACCCTCCCGATGTACAGTCAACAGTCGCTCGAGCAGTGCTTGCCCAAGCTGCACCACTCCGGTGAGACTCATCGAGCCGCCGCCGGAATCCTTCGCAGATTCAACCCAGCTTAACACAAACGCCTGTCGATCCCAAACCAACCTTCGCGCGAAAGGGCTTTTTTATAGCCACGCGGCCGAACGGCTCTCTCCCCGAAAGGTAGCCGCAACTTCCCCCATTCTCGGCTGCGCGGTGAGGTCGCTTTGAGCGGCTAGTTATCGGGCATGCCGGCCCCGGACGAGCACGTGTGAGCGCAAGTTCAGTCGTGGCGGCACATTTCACCTGCACCCGCGCCGCCAGTGGCAGTAAATGGCCACATGGCCGGACCGGCGGCGCCGGCGGCACCTACAATCAGCCCGGCAAACGCCGACCGATTCTGGGAGTATCAAATGGCGCCTTCTCATTCCGGAAAAACTCCTGTAACCCCGCCGGTGCCGCGGACCGTTCCCTTGACTATGCGTGCCGTGGCGATTGATGACGCCGGCGGTCCCGAGATGCTGACCGTCCACCAACTGCCCGTGCCTCGCATTGATGACCACGAGGTGCTGATCGCCGTCGACACTGCCGGCGTCGGCTCCTGGGATCCCGCCATCCGCGCCGGCTGGTGGCCTGAAGGCCGCCCACGATTTCCGCTCGTGCTCGGAACGGATGGCGCCGGCACCATCGTCGCAACCGGCGCCCGCGTCCGCCGCCTGAAGGTCCGCGACAAGGTCTACGGCTACAGTTGGCTCAGTCCCAAAGGCGGCTTTTACGCCGAGTTCGCCGCCGTTGAGGCGAGCAAAGCCGCGCTTATACCCGCCGGCCTCGAGCTCAGGGAGGCGGGCGCCATGCCCGCGACCGCTTTGACCGCGCTGCAAGGCATTGACAATGCATTGCGCATCAAGCAGGGCGACACACTCATAATCCACGGCGCTTCAGGCGGAGTCGGCACGCTGGCGGTGCAATTCGCGAAATGGCGCGGCGCCCGCGTCTTCGCCACCGCTTCGGGCACCGACGGCGCGGAATTGGTCCGCGACCTGGGTGCCGACGAGGCCATCGACGGCCGCCAGGGCGACATCACCGCTGCGATCCGGCGCTTCGCGCCGGACGGCGTCGACGCCGTATTCGCGCTGGCCGGCGGTGAGCCGCTCGAACGTTGCCTGGATGCCCTGCGCCCCGACGGACGCCTGGCTTATCCGAACGGCGTGGAGCCCGAGCCGCTCAAGCGGCCGGGCCTGCGTGTCGTCAGCTATGACGCCGTGGCCGACGTTGGTGAACTCGAACTGCTGAACGAGGCCATCGAGGCTACCCGGCTGCGGGTCGTAATTGCGGCAGAGTACCCGCTGGGCCAAGCGGCCAAGGCCCACGAACGCCTCGAAGCGGGACACGTGCTGGGCAAAATTGTGCTCCGCATCCGCTAGTGCCGGTCCAGGCGGGAGGCCGACATGAGTCCGGTCGAGCGAGTTGAAAGAGTCCTCAGCGGCCGATGGTCAGACCGCGCTCCGCTCAGTTTCTGGCATCACTTCGGACCGCACCAGGTCGCCGGTGAGCCGGCAGTCGCAGCGCACCTGGCGCACTTGGAGGCATTCGATCTAGACTTTCTAAAGATCATGAATGACAACGGTTATCCGCACGCCTTGCCGGTTGAGCGTGTTGCGGACCTGGCCGGCCTTACAGAGCTCCGCGGCGACGAGGGCGAATTTGGCCGGCAACTCGAGCTCATTGCTGCCTTGAAACGCCGGTTACGCGGGCGCGTGCTGATGACGACCACCGTCTTCAACGCATGGTCCACGCTGCGGCACATAGTTCGACCGCCTCGGGAGCACAAGCCGCCGAACCTGGCGCCGGATGACGAAGTCAGCGGGCAACTTCTCAGTTTTCTGGCGCAAGACGAAGAGACGCTGCGCCGCGCCATCCGCGTGGCCGCCGCCAGTCTGGCCAATTTCGCCCGTCGCTGCCTGGACGCCGGTGCGGATGGCATTTTCCTGTCCGTGCGTGATGACTGGCTGGAGCGCGCCGGTACAAACCGCGCCCGGTATGCCGACCTCGTCCGGCCGGCCGACCTGCAGATTCTCGACGGCGCGGCGCGTGGGCGTTTCAACATGCTGCACGTTTGCGGCACGCCGGTGCACTTCCGCGACTTCGCCGACTACCCGGTCCACGTCCTGAACTGGGCCGACCGCAGCGCCGGACCCTCCATCGCTGACGTCCGCGACTGGGTCAAACCGGCTATCTGCGCGGGTTTGGATAATCTCCGAACGCTGCCCGAGGGCACTCCTCAGGACTGCGAGCGCGAGGTGGCCGACGCCCTGCGCCAAGCCGGCGACCGCCCGATACTGATCGCACCAGGCTGCACGTATGATCCCGAACGAGTCCCGCGGGCCAACCTGCTGGCAGTCTGCCGTGCGGTGAGAGCGGCTCCCGTCTGTAGTGAGTAGCAGAGCCGGCTCGTGTCGAGCCGGAATGTGCAGAGTGCGCAATCGCGCGTGTCGCACGCCCGAAACGGAACAGGTGCGTTTGCTGGGCGGGGACTGGGATCAGGGCAGGTTGCCGTCGGATCAGGCATGCGGGGATCAAGGAGGTTGTCGGCGGCATTCCGGGGCGACACGCCCAGGCTCTGCTCTTTAACTCTTGATCCCTTCGATCCCTCCCAAACAATGGCACGCCTCCCGCCGGCCAGCTTACAATCCCAAACATGAGTGACGCTCCGAAACTGGTCGTCGGCACCGCCGGGCATATCGATCACGGCAAGAGCCGCTTGGTTTGGGTTCTCACCGGAACCGATCCCGACCGCCTGCCCGAGGAAAAGGTCCGCGGCATGACGATCGACCTGGGCTTCGCCCACGGGCAGTTCGACGGCTGCGACATTTCCTTTGTGGACGTGCCCGGGCATGAGCGCTTCATCCGAAACATGGTGGCCGGGGCAACGGGTATCGATGTCGCCGTGCTCGTAGTCGCTGCGGATGACTCGGTCATGCCGCAGACGCGCGAGCATGCGGAAGTCCTCGGTCTGCTGGGCGTCGAGCGCTGCATCGTCGCGCTGAGCAAAATGGACCTCGTGGACGACGAATGGGCCGACGCGGTCGAGGACGAAGTGCGCGGGCTGCTGACCGGCTTCGGCATCCAGCCGCTATGTTGCGTGCGTACCTCCGCTGAAGATGGCCGCGGGGTGGAGGAGTTGCGCGGCGTACTCGCGCGGTTGGCGCGCGAACAGAGCCGGCAGGCCGAGCCGTACCGCTGGTTTTGCTTGCCGATCGACCGCTCGTTCGTCATTCCCGGGCGCGGCACAGTCGTGACCGGCTCGGTCGCACATGGAACAGTGAGCCGCGAGGACGAGTTGGAGCTGTGGCCGACGGCCGAGCGCGTCCGGGTGCGTGATCTCCAGTCGCACCATGATGCCCGCGATTCGGCGGCCGGGCGGCGGCGACTGGCCTTGAACCTGGCGGGAGTGTCGCGAGAGGACGTGGCGCGCGGTTACACACTGGCCACGCCCGGATATCTGGAGCCGGCGCGGTTTTTGGACGTGCGGCTGGCTACGCTGCGCATGCCGGGCAAGACGCGCAAGGACGTTTTGCGGCTGCGCCTGCACATTGCGACGTCCGAGGTGCTGGCGGAGTTGCGGCTGGCGGACAAGCCCGAGAGCGAAACCGTATCGGGCGTCTTCGCGCAAGTGAAGACCGCCGAGCCCATCGTCGCCACCTGGGGCCAGCGCTTTATCTTGCGTGACGAAAGCGGCATGCGCACGCTGGGCGGCGGCCGCGTTCTGCGCCCCGTCGGGCGGCTCTGGACTGCGCGGCGCCCGATACAGCGCCAGGGCTTGCAGGCCTTGTTTGAAGGCCAGCCCGCCGCGCGCTTGGAAGAGGTCATCCGCGCGGCCGAATGGCAGCCTTTGGACGACAAGCGTCTGTCCGTCCGCGCCGGGCTGCGCGACGAGCAGGAAGCAGCGGAGATGTGCCGGCGGTTGATGGGGGCCGGCAAAATCCGTGTGATCGAAGCAGCGTCGTTGCGGCTGTGCGTACACAACTCACACTTGCAGGCTCTGAGCGAGGACCTGCAGCGCCGGCTGAAGGAATTCATCGCGGCAAACCCGCGTCTGCCGGGGCTGGCTCGCGCCCAGGCGCCGGCGTGGATGCCCGGCGCGTGTCCGCCGCGTCTGCGGCAAGCGCTGGCCGAATGGTGGGTGAGCCACGGGCCGGTGACATTGGAGCACGACCACCTCGTTCCGGCCGGCAAACGGCAGGAGCTGCCGCAAGTCGACCAGGCCCTGCTCAATGCAATGTTGAACGAATTCGACGCCGGGGCGTTTCAGCCGCCGCTGATAGCCGAGCTGAAGTGCCGCACGCCGAAGAACGAGAAGCGCATTCGCGAACTGATCGAACTATCGATGGCGCAGGGCAAGTTGGTGCGGTTCGCGCCGGACATGTGGCTACACGAGCGGCGGTGGAAGGAACTGGTGGAGCGCGTGACCGGCGCCATTCGCGAGCGTGGCGGCATTACAGTGGCGGACATTCGCACCTTGCTGAATTCATCGCGGAAGTACGTCGTGCCGATTGTGGAGGCGTTGGACGCCGCGGGCATTACGCGGCGCGTCGGCGACCTGCGGCAATTGGGGCCAAAGGCACAGGCCGGCGCCTGAATTGACGTGTGCGGAAAACCTCCGGTGCCGACTCAACCGGTCGAGCCGTCGCCCGGTCCGTCCAGTCCAGCCGCCAGGTTGTGAAAGGCCGCCAGCAAGCGCTTGTGCCGCCGAATTTCAGACCGGAAACCCAATTCATCCATCTCGCGCAGCGCGGCTGCCGGATCCATGCCTTGCGAATGCACGCGGTACAAACCACAGAATAGCAGCGTGCGTTGCTGACCTAGCCGGCAGTGGACCAGGACGGGCCGGCGGCTGACGTCTTGCGTTAGCTTCAGAAATTGCCGCACTTGCTCGGCGGTGGGCGGGTTTTTGTGGTTGCAGGGAAAGGCCACGAATTGGGCGCCGTGCGACTCACAAACGGATCGCTCCGCCTGCTCCCATGAATCGGGATCCTGCTCGCCGCGCGTCCCGCGCAGGCTGACCACTGTCTTAAGCCCGTATTGATCGATGAGCTGGGCCAGCTCCTGCGGCTTCGGCTGGCCGCAGCGGTAAAGTATGCCCTCTTCGACTATTCCAAAGTGGCGCAGACCGTCATACGGCGCCCGGATCAGCCGTCTGATAAAACGCGGAAAGTTCATCCGCCGCCCACAGTTGGTTTTGAAGATTCGGCGACCTATGCGTGCCGTGCCGCACTATGCCCTGCACTCCTCATCCGCGGGTGACACGTCGCAAACTCGCCGCAGCAAGCCCGGTTTCGCTACCGGGCTACCACGCGGAAGCTGGCTCGGTTCTCGGCCAGTTTCTCCCCCAGTTTATCGACTACGGTGACTTTTGCCACGTACTCGCCGGGTGAAAGTGTTCCCGGCAGCCGCACCAGCCGGGGAATGAAGCAGTCGGTCCGGCGGTTGCGGCATCGGTCCACCACGTCCGGGTCGTGGATGTCGAGCACCGTCTCGCCGGCGCGATTGAGAATGGCGGTTCGCATCTCGAATTTGGCGTGAAAGAACTTGTCTTCCTCGGGCCGGCTGACGAAATTCTGTACCTCGCAATACAGGACGAACTCCGCGGCAGCGCCGGCGAGGAAAGTCGCCGGTTCCAACGGCGCGTAATCACCGAAGCCGCGGACCTCCCGGCACAAGGTGACGACCGGGATACGCAGCTCGGACATTGGGCGCAGCGCGTCGCGCAGGCTGTCGATGTTGGCCAGCACGTCCGCGATGGCCTGCACAGGATCGCCATCATGCGCCTCGCGGATGGCAATCAGGCTTTCGATCAGCCGGCTGCCCATGGCCTGTTGTTCAGCGGAAACCATCGTGAGGGGCTCGCGCGCGGCTTCGTAGTCGCCCGCGATAGCGCGCAAGATCCGCAGATCGAGCTGCTGGCGGAACGAGCTGTCGTCCGGGTCGCCGGTCCATTGCTGCAGGAATTGCGTGAGCGAGAGCGGTGCGTGTCGCGCGGCGGTGGGGGTGTTTGGACTGGGAGCTTCGAGCG
>JAAYXS010000211.1 GCA_012515775.1 Phycisphaerae bacterium | reverse complement strand
GTGCCGTCTTTTTTGAATGCCGGCTTGAGCGCCGAGAGGGCCTCCACCGTCGTATCCGCCCGGAACGTCTCATCAACCGAAAGAAAGCCCTTATTCCGCGGCAGCTCGATGGGAACGATCTCCTCCTTGAACTTGCCGGCCTGCGACGCCGCCGCCGCCCGCTGCTGGCTGCGCACCGCCCACTCGTCCTGCTCGCGGCGCGTGATGCCCGCTTTCTCGGCCGTGTAGTCGGCCAGTTCGCCCATGGCCTCATTCGTGTAAGCGTCGGTCAGCCCGTCGTGCAGCATTGAATCGATGGCTTCGACGTGACCGAACTTACTGCCGGCCCGCATGGAGCGGATTACGTACGGCGCCTGGCTCATGCACTCGATGCCGCCGGCCAGCACGAGGTCGGCATCACCGGCGCGGATCGCCATATCGGCGAACATGACCGATTGCAGCCCGCTGCCGCACATCTTGTTGAGGGTACAAGTCGAAATTTTGTCGTGAATGCCGGCCCCCAGGGCCACCTGCCGGGAAGGTATCTGCCCGCAGCCGGCCTGCAACACGTGCCCGATGTAGACTTCATCAAAGGCGCTGCGGTCGGCCTTGGCATAGTCCAGCAGTGCTTTGGCGACCTGGCTCCCAATCTGGGCCGCGCTCAGCGGGGAAAGACTGCCCAGGAACTTGCCTATGGGGCTGCGCTTGCCGGCGACGATGTACGCGTACTCTTTGGCCATGAGTTTACCTCGTTACCCATTGGGGGTCGTTCAGGATCTGTCGTGCGATCACGAGCCTCTGAATTTCACTGGTACCCTCGTACAGCTCTGTTATTTTAGCATCCCGCAGCAGGCGTTCCGCGGGATAATCCTGGCAATAGCCATAGCCGCCATAGACCTGGAGCGCGGCATTCGTGACCCGGCTCGAGGCTTCGCTCGCGTACAGTTTTGCCATGGCCGCTTCGGCACTGTATGAAATCCGCAAGCTCGGATTCTTCTCGTCCATGTAGCGCTGCTTCATCCAGCCGCCGCGATACATCAGCGCTCGCGCCGCGGCGATCCAGACCGCGCTGTCTGCCAGCTTCCACTGAATGGCCTGGAGATTGCAGATCGGGGCGCCGAACTGCACGCGCTCTTTACTATAGGCAGTCGCCGCCTCCAGCGCCGCCTGCGAAATGCCCACCGCCTGGGCCGCCACGCCCAGCCGCCCGCCATCCAGCGTGGCCAGTGCTATCGGCAGACCGCGACCGCGCTCCCCCAGCAGGTTTTCGCGTGGAATCAGGCATTCCTCGAACACCAGTTCGGTAGTGCTGCTGGCGCGAATGCCCATTTTCTTTTCGACTTTGCCGATGCTGCAACCCGGCGTGTTTTTCTCCACGATGAATGCGGACATACGCCGTTTGGGATTGTCCGGGTCGGTCACTGCGAAGAGAACGATCACATGCGCCTGAACGCCATTGGTGACGAAACTCTTCGTTCCGTTGATCAGCCAACCCCGGTCCGTTTCAATCGCCATGCAGCGGGCCGCTCCCGCGTCGCTGCCGCTGCCCGGCTCCGTCAAGGAGAAGCAGCCGATCCACTCGCCACGCGCCAGCTTGGGCAGAAACTTGCGCTTCTGGTCCTCATTGCCAAAATTGAGGATCGGGTCGACGCACAGCGAGTGATGGGCCGAGACCAGAATGCCCGTGGCACCGCAGGCGCGCGACAGCTCCTCCACGGTCATCAAATACGTCGGGATGTCCTGCCCGGTCCCGCCATACTGTTCGGGAACATAGGTCCCAAACAACCCCATTTCCCCAAGCATCTCGATCAAGCCGTCTTCGAACCGGCCCTCGTGATCGCGCTGCTCGGCCTTGGGGGCGATTCGCTCGTTGCAGAAACTGCGCAGCATGTCGCGCATCTGCCGCTGGTCATCATTGAAGCGAAAATCCACGTTAGGACCTCGTTGCTGGCCCGCGACGGGCCATACCTGCCTTAGTGCTCAACTACTCACTCAGTCGACTCACTGCTTGGGTAATACTTATTAGTATTTAGTTATTAGTATTGCCCGGCGGGAACCGTCAGCAGCAATGCACCGCACTGCCGAAACTCGTCCTAACCTTGTCAATACTAACTACTAATAACTAACTACTGAATACCCAAGCCTACTCAATGTCACCAGTACACTTCCCGCAGCGCCGCGGCGCGGCCCACGAGCCAGCGCAGCCTAAAGCCAATGCCCCTCCAACAACTCACGCGCGATGACAATACGCTGAATCTGGCTGCTGCCCTCGCCGATCTCGCACAGCTTCGCGTCGCGCATGT
>JAAYXS010000210.1 GCA_012515775.1 Phycisphaerae bacterium | reverse complement strand
TGCGGCAGTTTGTAGCATTGGGCGTAGGAATAGATGAAAGCTTCGCCGGCGATCTTCGAAGCGCTGTAGGGGCTTTCGGCCACCACGAAATCCGCCTGGCTCTCGTCTGTGACGTGGCGGTGGATGTCGCCGTAGACCTCGCGTGAGCTGCCGAAGATCAGGGGCGTGCGGTGGCGGCGGCAGAACTCGAGCACGCCGAAGGCCATGCCGACGTTCTCCATTGCCCGCCGCGGTGTCTCGACCAGCTCGAAGACCTTGGCATGCGCGGCCAGGTGCAGCACCACGTCGAACTTGCCAATCTGGCTGAAGTCGTCGTCCGTGGGCCGATTCAGGTCGCACAGCACCGTCGGAATGCGTTTGGTCCAGGGGTTGGGCCTGATATCGATTCCGCAGACCTCGTCCCCGCGGTCCAACAGGGCCAGCGCCACGTTGGTGCCGATCTGTCCGCTCGAGCCAGTTATCAGAACGCGCATGCACGCTCCTGCATTTCATCGCCTCTTGGGCGGTTTCTCGCCTACGCCTAACCCTAGGGCGGCTTGGTCGCTTTTAAGCGGCTGGTTCTAAGCCGTTTCGCCCGCCCCGTCAAACGCCGGCCTATCGCCCGGGGCCGGAGGGCCGCGGACTGGTCATGCCCGCGTATACCGCGCCCACGAACAGGTCGGGCTCGATTCCACCGTGGCCCCATTTCTCATCCAAATCGCTCGTTGGCTTGGCCGCGAGGACCTCATCGCGGGTTTTGCCGGCTCTTACAAGCGACTGCACACGCTCGCGCACGGTGGTCAACATCTGGCGGTACGCACGCAGGTCGTCCGGAGTCGCCAACGGGCCGTGCCCGGGGATGATCTTTGTGTCCGGGCGGGCCATTTCCAGCACGCGGTCTACGGCCGCGATCATGCCGTCGATCGATCCGCCGGCGTTCGCATCGATATAGGGATAGACGCCGTTGAAGAACACATCGCCGGTATGCAGCACATGAGCGCGCTCGAAGAGAACGACGCTGTCGCCGTCGGAGTGTGCCGGCTCAATGTGTGATATTCGAACGACTTCGGAATTCCAGTGCACAGTCATTTCCTTGGCATACGTCATCTTCGGCAGCGCCGCGGGCGGCGCAGGCGGCATGCGGCGTTCGAAGCCGCCCAGCACCTGCTCTGAACTCATGCGCTTGTAGACATTTTCATGTGCGATGATCTGCGCTCCGGCCTCCGCCAGCGCCTGGTTGCCGCCGGTGTGGTCGAAGTGCCAATGGGTGTTGATGACGAAGCGCAGCGGCTTATCCGTCTTTTCCTTCACGGCCGCAAGAACATTGGGCGCCTGTGGCGTGACGCCGCCATCAATCAGCAGCGCGCCGTCGTCGCCGATGAATAGGCAGATATTCCCGCCGGCTTCCGCCAGCAGGTGGATGTTCGGGGCGACGGCCGTTACTTGGAGCTGCGGCGGTGCTTGCTCCTGTGCAACCGCCACCGCGCAGAGCACCAATGCGGCACCTAACGACAACTGTGGAATCAACCAACGTCTGCCCATCATGCTCGTCTCCCTGCGATTAATCCGCGCTACTCTGCGCCGGATAAGCACTTGTCAACCGCAGATTAGGCAGAGCTACCCGGCGTGTCCAGGCACGCGTTAATTGCGCGTGGAAGCGCGCCGGCAGAGATGCCGCGTTGCGCCACAGCCGGCGCGTATCTGACGATAAACGACAACTCCAGTGCTTAAACCGCGGGCGTCGCCCTTTTCATCCGTCGACGGCGAGCTAAGAATGGCTCTGCCGTGCGCTGTGGCCGCTCAGCGCGCGCCGCGTGCTCTCCGGCTGAAGCGGTGAGGCGTGGGAAAGGCGGGCTCTCCGGTTGAGGTGCTGTGATGTTTTCACGATTTCGCTGTTTGATGTCTGTCCTGCTGATTGCCAGCGCGTTGCAAGTCCCGGCCAAAGGACAGGACGAGCCGCCCGCGTCGTTGCCGGCCGATGCCGGCCCGCCGGCCTCCATGGCGGGTTTTTCCGACGAAGGCGCCTTCGATATCTACCGCGCCGAAGAACGCCTGGTCCGGACAACCTTCACCTGGCGTGCCGACGGCAGTTACGAAACGCAAACCGTCGTCAGTCTCGGCGGGCAGAGCATGACCTTCACCGGCAAGATCACGCCGGACGCCGAGGGCCGCTTTTCGCGCATGGAGTTTGACCTGCCTACCGGTCAGCAGGTGTTCGAGCGCGAAGGGGTACAGGTGCGTTTTACGCACAAGGAGGTAAAACGAACGTTCACGCTGCGGCAGGACGCGGTGCCGTTCGAGAACATGAGCCCGGCCTTCATGTCGTTGGCGGTGCGCCGTTACGATCGCGCGGCCGGCGGGCAGCAGACCATGCCGCTGTTAATGCTGAACGCGCTGGCGGTCATGGACGGTTCGCTTGAATTCCTCGATTCGGTAGAGCGTTCGGTCGGCGGGCGGGACCTCAAGTTCGACCGCTATAAGTTCGCCATTCCGGGCGTGGACCTGACCGTGTGGGCCGACGAAACCGGCAAGGTGTACTTCGTAGACGTGCCGGCGCAACGGGCTTACTACGTCCGCGAGGGCTACGAAGAGCTGCGCGTCGCTGAAGAGGACGACCCAAAGCTGTCGCAGCCGGTGTTCGAGGTCATCGAAGAGCGCGGCGTCGAAGTCCCAATGCGTGACGGCGTAAAGCTCTCGACTGACATTTACCGGCCCAAGACGGAC
>JAAYXS010000209.1 GCA_012515775.1 Phycisphaerae bacterium | reverse complement strand
TTCGTGGAGATGTAGGCAATTCGTGGAGATGTAGGCAAAGAAGCAGCTAGGATAAGCGCAACTTCAAGCAGTGCCGGCTCCGGCGTCGGGTGCCATGCCCAAGCTGTAAGCGCGGGCATGCCCTCGTTAACGGCGCTAGCTGTGGGGCGACGGCACCAGGTGTGGGGCGATTGCCGACGGCATGCCCGCGCCCGCAACGCGGGCTTAGCATGGCACCGAGCAACGTATGTTCGTAAGATGCCGCCGAAGGATCGGCGATGCAGCGCTCTATAGCAGTGGCGGAGTCACGGTCGCGAGCGGTCGCGGCAACGCGCCAGGCTATTCTGCGCCCTAAGTCGCGCTCGCGCTGGGCCGACGCGGCGCTGCTAGGCCTTCTGGCGGCCGCGGCCGGCGCTGCGGCTTGGTACGGTTCGTGCGGAATCGACGAGCCGCTCATCAGGCGTCTGCCAGGCGACGTCTGGTTCGAGGCCGACTGCCGGCGCGTCTTCGACAACCTGGCCTACTTCCGCTCCGTTCAGGGACGCACGACGACCCACCCCCTGTTGACGCTCTGGCTTCAGCCGCCCGTGGCCCTCGTGCAGTGGCTGGGATTGCCGCCGATCCTGGCGGTGCGCGCCCTGCGCGTCCTGACCGCGGCCGGATGCGCCGCGGCGTTGTACGTCCTATTGCGGGCCATCGGCTGCCGTCGGCTGGACAGCGTCGCGCTCTGCGTCCTGGCGGGCGTGAGCTCGGCCGCGATTTTCTGGTTCGTAGTGCCGGAGACCTATCCGCTGGGGCTGCTGAGCATCCTGGTGGCGTTAAACATCGCTGCCTTCACCGCGGCACGCCGTTCGCTCGCGTGGGACCTTCTGGCCCAGATAGCGACCTTCAGCTTCACCATCACCAATTGGATGGCCGGCTTGTTGGTCACGTTCGCCCGCTGGCCATGGCGGCGAGCGCTCGCGATCACGGGCCTGGCGCTATGCCTGGTGCAGATTCTGGTCGTCCTGCAGAACCAAATCTATCCGTCCGCTGCGCTTTGGCTTGACCCGCTGCCGGAGCGCATTTACGTACTCCATCCGGCCGCCGGCGGCCCCGCGCGAGTGCTGCCGTCGTTCATCTTTCATTCCATGGTCATGCCGCGGATTGACACCACCGATCGCGCTCACTGGGTCGGGCCGATGCTGACCGTCCAGGAGTCATGGCCGGGATCGGCTGGACCGTGGGGCATCGCCGCGGTCGTCGCCTGGACCGCGTTGCTCAGCCTGGGGCTTTACGGCCTGGCCACGCTGCGCGGCCAAGGTCGTCTGCGCGCCGTCTTGGGGTTGACGCTGGCCGGCCAATTGGTGTTGCACCTGCTGTACGGTTTGGAAACTTTCACCTACGCGTGTCACTTCGGACCACTGCTGGTGGTGGTAGCGGCGCTGGCCACCCTGACGCGTGCGCGGCGCGTCGCGCTGGGCCTGATTCTGGCGCTGATCGTCTGTGCCGGCATAAACAACCTCGCTCAGTTTAAAGAGGCGCGGACCTGGGTCGAACAACGCGCCGCGGCGAGGCGTCCTGGCCCCGCCTGCGCGACTGACTCGCCGAGATCGGCGACTCGCGATATAGTAGCTACCGGTGCTTCAGGCTTTCTTCTGATACAGGAGTCGCGCGGTGCAGGTTGACGGCAAAGAGATCGAGTTCGACAAGGAAGGGTTCATGCTCGACCCGAACCTTTGGGACGACAACGTCGCGGCGGCCATCGCCCGCGAAGAGGGCGTTGAGCAAATGTCCGACCAACACTGGAGCATCGTCAACTACATCCGGAATCACTGGAAACAACACGATCTCGCCCCGTCGGTGCGAATGATCTGCAAAGAATGCGGCGTGAGCGTCCGCGACGTGTACAAGCTGTTCACCTCCGGCCCGGCCCGCGGCGCCTGCCGCATCGCCGGCCTGCCGAAGCCGGACGGGTGCGTGTAGCAGCGTTTACCTGCCCATCGGGAGCTGCCAGGTTCTCGCCGAAAATGAATGCCCTACGAATCATGATCGCCGGCAGCGCGCTATGGGCTTTCATGCTGCTCACTTTCCAGGTACTGGCGGCGCGCGGCGGCGGACGGCATGACTTCAGCCGCCCGGCCAGCCGGCCCGCCGCAGGCGCCTGGTACAATTTCACCACCGCCATGCTGCCCTGGAAGAAGGAGAGCGCCTGGCTGCACCTGGCTGAGTTTGGCTTGGGAATCGTGCTTCACGCCGGCGTGCTGCTTACCTTGGCGTGCGTTTTCATCATGGCAGCGGCCCCCGCAACCGGCGCCACGCTGCTGGCGCCGCTATGGCCGCTGAACGCGTTGTCGCTCGCGGCCGGAATCGCGCTGCTCATACGCCGCGTTCGCTCGGAGCTGCTGCGCGCCATCAGCGTGCCCGACGATTACCTCGCGGTTTCCGTCACCTGTGGGCTGCTGATCGTCGCGCTGGCCTTCTCTTTTTTTGGGCAAAACCCTGGCCCGCCGTTGGCATACACCAGCCTACTGTTGATCTACTTACCCCTGGGAAAACTGCGGCACGCCGTGTTCTTCTTCGTTGCGCGGGCGAATTACGGCTGCCGGCTCGGCCATCGCGGCGTGTATCCACCCCCGCGCAGCGCCACGGAGTAGCCCTTGCCAGCTCCTGACGACGCACAGATGGTTTTCGCGGCCCGCCGGACGCTGGCGGCCGCAGCACGCGGCCTGGCGGCCTACCACGCCAACGCGTGCGTGAAATGCGGCCTGTGCGGCCAATCCTGCCACGTCTTCCTCGCCGAGCCACAACCCGAAAATCTGCCCGCGGCCAAGGCGGGCGAAGTCATCCGCTTTTACCGCCGCTATCACACACTGCTCGGAAAGCTCCTGCCGGCGCTGGTTGGGGCCCGCGATTTGACCCCGCAGGCCCTGAATCAGCTTGTCGAGGCCGTCTACGGGCGTTGCACCGGCTGTGGCCGTTGCGGGCTACACTGTTCGATCGGGCTGGACGTAGCCTCAGTCATTCGCGCCGGGCGGCAGATACTGGCCGCCGTCGGCAAGGTGCCTGACGGGCTGCAACGCACAGTCAACAACCAGCTTGAGACCGGTAATCAGATGGCCATTCCACGCGACGAGTTCATTTCGACCGCGGAATGGCTTTCCGAAGACCTGCAACTTGAGACCGGCCGGAAGGACGCCGTCATTCCGGTCGACCAGCCCAACCGCCGCGTCCTGTACCTGGTCAACCCGCGCGAGGTGAAGTTCTTTCCGCTGTCGCTCTCGGCCGCGGCGGGCGTCTTCACCGCCGCTGGCGAGAGCTGGACCCTCTCCAGCAAAATCTACGACGTCACGAACTACGGATTCTTTTCGGGGGACGATGCGGCCGCGGGGGAATTGGTCCGGCGGGTGGTGGAGGAGGCCCAGGCGCTCGGCGTACAGGAGATCATTCTCGGCGAGTGCGGCCACGGCTTCCGCGCCTTCCGCTGGGAAGGACCCAACTGGACGCGGCAGGCCTATCCGCTGCCGGTGCGCAGCGTGCTCGAGCTGCTCGATGAATACTTCGCCGCCGGGCGTATTCGCGTCGATCCGGCCAAGAACCCGGAGCGTGTCACGCTGCACGATCCCTGCAACCTGGTGCGTTGGGGGGGCGTGTCTGAGCCGCAACGGCGCGTCCTGGGCCGCTGCTGCGCGAATTTCGCCGAAATGCACCCCAACCGCCACAATAACTACTGCTGCGGCGGAGGGGGAGGCATGCTGTCGATGAGCGAGTTCGGCCAGCGCCGCGTGGCCTCAGGACAGCTCAAGGCCGAGCAGATTCGGCGCACGGGCGCGAAGATCGTCGCGACGCCCTGCCACAACTGCGCCGATCAGCTTCTGGAAATCAACAAGCACTACAAGCTGGGCGTGGAAATCAAAACTGTAGTGGAGCTGGTCTACGGCGCTCTGGTCTGGCCGTAAACACGCGGCGCTGCACCGCGGGCGCCTAACCGGCCGCGCGGCGATTACCGAACTGCCATTTCCACCGCGTTGCCCGAGCGGCGCTTGGCGACGTACATAAGCTGATCGGCCGCTTTTAGAAGCTGATCGATGTCTTGTAGCTCGCTCGTCGGGCGGATGTACAGCAAGCCCGCGCTCCAGGCGACGTGCAACTGCTGGCCGTCGTGCGCCACGGTCTGCCCGGAGACCGTGGACACGACCTTGTCGGCGATATCGCGGGCGCTCTCCTGCGAGCAACCGGTCAACAGAATGACGAATTCATCGCCGCCCAGCCGGCCCATGATGGCCTGTTGCGGCAGCAAGGAATGACTGGCGCTGACCGCCGAGCGCAGGACGGCATCTCCCAGTGCGTGCCCGTACGTGTCATTGAGCTGCTTGAAATGATCCAGGTCCAGGTAACAGACCGCGATGGAGGTTCCGTAACGGGCGGCCTTGGCGAGCAGCTCCTTGGAGCGCGTCGTGAAGCCGTTGCGGTTCAGAACTCCCGTGAGCTGGTCGCTCGTGGCTTCGGATTCCAAGCTGGTCATGCGACGATGCAGTTGAGCGCCGGCTTCAGCGGCCTCGCGGACCATATCCGTGACCGTGCCCACCAGACGCGTCGTGTTGTCAGCCGCCTCGCGCGCCGTCGCAGCCAGCAGATCGGGCAACTTGCCCTCGGGCACCTTGCCCTCGTTGAAGAACGAGAAGAGCTGCGTGAACTCCGTCTGCACCTTCGACACGAAGTCCGCCAATTCCACGGGCGGCGTGCAACGAGCCAACAGCGCGGCCAGGGCGTCCGAGTCCTCGCGGTTCCACGCATTGCACGCATGCGGCAGCGAAGCCGCCGCGCTGGCGCCTTCCCGCAAGATCGGATTGGCGACCAGTTCCGAGAGCCGCTTGGGATCGTGATGAAACGCGATTGCGTCGACGAACAACTCCGGCAGTTCGAGTTTCAGCGCAATGGCGCGGCCGGCGTCGGCGTGGTCCACACCGAAACATTCGCGCTCGGCCGCTAGCAGGGCGGCGGCGCTGAGCGCGCGATCCTGCAGCAGGCAAAGGTATCGGTCGCGGGCGACCGAGTACATGACGCTTAGCGCGAAGTCCTGAAACAGACCGGCCACATAGGCCTCGTCCGCGCGCTTGGGATCAGTCAGGCTCGCGCAAATGCGGGCCGCGACAGCTTTCCAGAGTGAGATTTGCCAGAAGATTTGCGATTCCGCCTGCGACAAGTGCAGCTCGTTATGCAGACCGCTCAGGCAGTAACTGATGGCCAGCGTGCGCACCGTGCCCAGCCCGAGCAGGTGTACCGCCATCTTGACGGTCGTGACCCGGTTCCGCACGCCCGCCCAGGACGAGTTAGCCAGCGCCAACAGCTTGGTGGTCAGGGACGAGTCAGCTCCGATAATGCGGGCATAGTCGCCCGGCTCCGCATCGGGATTCTGGCCAAGCTCGACGAATTTCATTGCCACCGCGGCGGCGGTCGGCAGATAAGACAGGGAGTCAATGCGTGCCTGCAACTGCTGATGCAATGTCTCCCTTGCCTTTGATTCAAGGACGGTGGCCTGGGTCATCTCTTATCTCTGTTGCCCGGTTGTAAGACTTACGCGTCTCAGAACGGCCTCGCGGTTGACGGGCGCGCCGGCTTTTTACCGCACACCCGACGCCTGTTTGTGATCGACCATGCGCAACCGCGCATTCACTTCTTTTTTCGCTAAAGCAGGGCCGGTCATTTGCCGACCAGACCTCATTCGGTCCTATGTACTTGAATTTCGCCGGCCGAGAACAAACCGGCAGCCGTGAGCTACTCGATCTCGACGAACTTGCGGATGGCCCCAGCCAACTCGTCGACCGTATACCGCCGGCGGAGATCTATGGGCAAAAACGTGCCGTGGGCGTGCTCGCTGGCCAGAATAATCATGCGTCCGACCACCGCATAGCCCATTTCTTGCGGCATGTGCCCGGTAATGAAAATGTCCGCGTCCAGCCGCTGC
>JAAYXS010000208.1 GCA_012515775.1 Phycisphaerae bacterium | reverse complement strand
GAAAATTCGACTTCACTGTCCCGCGCACTTCAACGTCTACGCAGACGTCCAGACTTCCAGAGTCAAAGTCAACATCGCCGCGAATCTCCAGCCGCGGTTCGACTTTCAGACGCAGTCCGTCAATGACGAGACGACCATCGACTTGGGCCAGCAACGCCCCATTCTCGGACTCCAGCAAGCCGTGACCGAGGCAAACCTGGGCGCGGGTTTTGCGCCGCGCCGGAATCTCGCGCCCGAACACGTCCCGGCCCGAAGAGCCGGTCCGGCCGCGTTTGATGCGTCCGATAGCCGTTCCGGCCGAGACAGTCTTGATCATCGAGCGCGCAAAGTGGTCGACTACTCCCTCACTCGCCGGAACGCTTGACGCTTCCTGAAACTGTTCGTCGAGCTCCAACTCGTCGTCCTCGGGCTCGATCGGCGGCGTGCCTTCGGCCACCAGGTACCGCGACGGAACGCCATCCCCGCTCTCCGTATCCCAGAGTTGGACGTACTGCTCGACACGCCCGTAAACGGCCGGCGAAATACGTATTTTTGAGGCCTCGAGCATTTCGAGTATTTCAGCCAGGCTGGGCGCAGCGCCAGCTTGCTCAGATTGCCGGCGCACGATCCAGGCGCTTGCACCATCGTTTGAGACAATTGTGCTCAATGGACAAGTCTGGATGTCTGTGCTTCTGCCCATAGCACTTCTCTGGGCGGGCGGTCCGAGTTGCCGAGCCCCGCTTCGCCGCAGGGCCGCGCCCTCGACTTATACATCGACCGATCAAGTAACGGGGTCCGTAACGGTGGACGGGCCTCGGTCTGATGCGCCAACGGCGGGTTTGCACGGCGTGCAGAGCCTGATAAAAAATGCAGGCGCAGCCGGGCATATACTAGAAGAATGTGCCGCCGCCAGGCGTGACGCGAGTTAGGCATGCGAAAAGGCGTTGTAGTAGTAGTTCGGCGAGCGGGGCGCTTGCTCGTGATTCGCCGTGCGGCCCACATCGTGGCCGGCGGCGCCTGGTGCTTTGTCGGCGGGGCGATCGATCCCGGGGAGACGCCCGCCGAGGCGGTCGTTCGCGAGTTCCGTGAGGAGGTCGGCGGGCGCGTGCAACCCTTGCGCCCGGTCTGGCACTACGTGCGACCCGACCGCAGTCTACATTTGGAATGGTGGCTCGCGGACCTGGACGGGCAGGAGTTGACGCCCAACCCGGCCGAAGTGGCCGAGTTGCGCTGGTGCCAACCGGACGAAATTGCCCAGTTGCCCGGAATCCTCGAAAACAACCTGGCGTTTCTCAACGAGGTCGGACGCAGACTAGCTGAGGAACAGGACTGACTGATGCCCTACGGCTGGCGCCCTCGCATATTGGCGCGCATGCGTTCGAGGTCTTCCTGACACTGTCGAAACGAAGGGTCGATCTGCAGCGCCTGCACCAGGTATTGCTCCGCCTCCGCCAGACGGTTCTGCCGCGCGCGGAGAATCCCGAGCGTGTGCAACACGCGCGGGTTCCGCGGCTCAACCTCCAGCGCAAGCTGCAGATTCTGATCCGCCTCCGCCAGCCGCCCAAGCTGCGTTAACGCGATTGCCAGGTTGTGCAGCACCCGCGCACTCCGCGGGTTCTCAAGCAGCACGATGCGCAGGTTGTCGGCCGCTTCCTGAGTGCGACCGACCTGCATCAAGGCGATGCCGTACGAGCCGCGAAGATACGTGTCCTCGGGAATAAGCTTCAGCACCCGCTCGTATATGGGGATTGCCTCGTGGGGACGTCCCTGTGCCGCCAGTGCCGTGGCCACCAGCCCAGCCGGCCGCGGCGCATCAGGCAAGATCGCCAGCACCTGCTGGAGCAATGGCGTCGCCGCGGCGTAATCACGCACCTGCAACAAGTCTCCGGCCTGAACGGTCAGCTCGAACTGTGCGGTAAAGTCCATGGGATTGGCCCCCTCCGGCTCAAACCGCTCCAGCTCCGGCCCGTTCACCTCGTCCGGGCCAACGGCCGTCCCGGCGTAGCCCAGCGACTCCAGCCGCGCCCGATCCGCATCGCTCAGCGTCGCCGCGGCGTCGCTGTCAGGGCGCGCCGGCGGCGGCGCTTCCGCGACAATCACGCGCAGCCGTTCACGCAGCCGCGCCGCGACGTCTGGGTGCTCTGCGATAACCGAATTCGTTTCGGCCAGGCTGTCGGCCATCGCATACAACTCGGGCTTGGGGGCCAGGATGTACTTCCACTGCTGGTCCATCAGGCTGCGCAAGCGCGCAACGCCGAACTGCGCGTGAGCTTCAAACGACTCGCTGTACGCCTCCAGCGTGGGCACCGCCATTTCACCGCGCAGGCACCTGGCCAGACTTACGCCCTGCGTCTGTTCCACAGGCGGCAAGCCCAACAGCGCCAGGATCGTGGGCGGCACGTCGATCGTGCGCACGACTTCCGCGAGCGACGTGCCTGGAACCACCGCCTCCGGGCAGCGCACAATCAGCGGCACGTGCTGCGTGCTGTTGTACAGCAGGTACGCATGCTGCGATTCGCCGTGTTCGCCGAGACCTTCGCCATGATCGCCGACCAGCACCACGATCGTGCGCTGCGCGAGGCCCAGGTTCTCCAACTCGCCCAGCACCAGCCCGATCTGCTCATCCATGAAGGCGATCTCGTCTTCGTAAGCCTCCGCCGTCGTGTATGGCGGGCTGCGCCTCGTCTCATACGGGTGGTGCGGGTCGTAGTAATGGACCCAGAGAAAGAACGGGGCCGGCGCCAGTGTCCGCAGCAAGGATATCGCGTCCCGGCTGATCTCGTCCCCCTTGCGCTCGGCCGATTGCGGGTCGTCCACCGAAGTCTGGCTCACGTCGTGGAAGTAGTCAAAACCTTGGGCGAAGCCGAACTGGCGGTTGAGCACGAACGAGGCGACGGTTGCCGCGGTGGCATAGCCGCTGTCCTTCAGCACCTCGGCCAGGCTGATGTTCTCGCTTGCGAGGGGAACGGCACTGTTACGCCGCACGCCATGCACAAAGGGGTGGTTCCCGGTCAGAATGCTGGCATGGGACGGTCCCGTCAGCGGCGCCGATGCGATGCAACGCTCGAACAGCGCGCCTTCCTGCGCCAGGCGGTCGATGTTGGGCGTGCGCCCGCCCGGTCGCCCGTAGCAGCCGAGGTAATCGGCGCGGGTAGTGTCCACGGTAATCAGCAGCACGTTCAAGCCGTTGCCAAGCAGCGGCCGGGCGGCGGGGGGGTGCTCGGCGGAGGGCCGCTGGGGTAGCACGTAAAGGAAGATGCCGACCGCAAGCGCCGGCAGGACAAGCGCGCATGCCCCGAGCAGTATGATCCGCGAGCGCCGCGAAGGCCCGGGTTGCGTCTGCCGGGACCGCTTTTCCCGGGACGGCGTCTGCCCCGACTCTGCCTGCCGGGACG
>JAAYXS010000207.1 GCA_012515775.1 Phycisphaerae bacterium | reverse complement strand
TAGCGGCGCCTGGCACATTGGCGAGCAAGTAATGGAGCCCGCATGAGACAAGTTCTGCAACACCTGCGCACCGGCCAGATCGAGTGCGCCGACCTGCCCGCCCCGCTGGCACGGCCCGGCACGCTGCTGATCCGCACCAGCCGCTCCCTTATTTCAGCCGGCACCGAACGCTCGCTGGTCGAATTCGCCCGCTCCGGCTGGATTGGCAAAGCCCGCTCCCAGCCCGAAAAAGTGCGCCAGGTGCTCGACAAGATCAAAACCGACGGTCTCATGCCCACCCTCGAGACGGTCTTCGCCAGGCTCGATGAACCCATGCCGCTCGGCTACTGCAACGCCGGCGTCGTGCTCGAAGTCGGCCCGGGAGTGACCGGCTTCGCCCCCGGCGACCGCGTCGCCAGTAACGGCTCGCATGCGGAGCTGGTCTGCGTGCCGCCCAACCTGTGCGCGAAAATTCCCGACGGCGTCAGCGACGAAGAGGCCGCCTTCACCGTCCTTTCCAGCATCGCCCTGCAAGGCATCCGCCTGGTTCAGCCAACCTTAGGCGAAAACATCGTCGTGTACGGACTCGGCCTGATCGGACTCATTGCCGTGCAACTGCTGGCCGCCAGCGGCTGTAACGTGCTGGGTATCGACGTGCACTCCGACCGCCGGCGCCTGGCGCAGAAATTCGGGGCGCGCACGTTCGACGCCTCCGGCGGCGCCAGCCCGGTCGCCGCGGGCAACTCGTGGACGTCCGGCAAGGGCGTCGACGGCGTGCTCATCACCGCTTCCGCCCAGACCGACGAAATCATGCATGCGGCCGCCCAGATGTGCCGCAAACGCGGCCGAATCGTCCTGGTCGGCGTGGTCGGACTCAATCTGCGGCGCCCCGACTTCTACGAAAAAGAACTCACGTTCCAGGTCTCGTGCTCGTACGGCCCGGGCCGCTATGACGAACGCTACGAGCAGGGCGGACAGGACTACCCCTACGCCTACGTGCGCTGGACCGAGCAGCGCAACCTGGAGGCGGTGCTGGCCGCCATGCAGGCTAAGCGGCTGCTGGTCCACGACCTGATCACGCACCGCTACCCACTGGCCGAAGCGCCGGCGGCCTATGCGACGATCCGCTACGATTCGAGTAGCCTGGGCGTGATCCTGGAGTATCCGGCGGAGGTCAGCCGGGCGCCGCGCATCAACATCCCGGCGCGCACCTCTGCCGCCGCCGGGCAGGCCGTCGTCGGCATCATCGGCGCGGGCAACTTCGCAAAACTGGTCATGGGCCCCAACGTGGCCAAGGCCGGCGCGCGGCTGAAGTACGTCGCCGATGTGAACGCGGCGGCGGCGCAGTACCTGGCGCGCAAGTGCGGCGGCGAGCAGGCGGTCACCGACTATCGCTTGCTGCTGGAAGACCCGGAGGTGAAGGCGGTCCTCATTGCGGTCGGGCACAGCCTGCACGCGCGCTTCGTCTGCGAGGCTTTGGCCGCGGGTAAACACGCCTTCGTCGAAAAGCCGCTGGCCATGAATCCGGCCGAACTCGGCCAGGTGATGCGTACCGCGGCCGAGCATCCGGATCGCTTGGTGATGGTGGGCTTCAACCGCCGCTTCAGCCCGCACGCACTGAAGATGAAGTCGCTGCTGGCCGGCCGCAGCGAGCCGCTGTGCATGAACATGACGGTCAACGCCGGCTACATTCCGCCGGAACATTGGGTCCAGGACCCGGTCCGCGGCGGGGAGCGGATCATCGGCGAAGGCTGCCACTTCATCGACCTGCTGAGCTTTCTGGCCGGCAGCCAGGTCCGGACGGTCGCCGCGCTGATGGCCGGCGAGGGCGTCGCCACGCGCTCCGACAAAATGTCGATCGTGCTCGGGTTCGAAGACGGCAGCGTGGGCACGGTCAACTACTTCGCCAACGGGTCAAAAGTCTATCCCAAGGAGCAATTGGAGGTCTTCAGCGAAGGCCGCGTTCTGCGGCTGGACAACTTCCGCCGGGTGAGCGGCTATGGTTTCGGCAAGTTCAAGCAGCTCAAGTCGATGCGCCAGGACAAGGGCCATGCGGCGGAGTTCGCGGCTTTTGTGGAGCGCGTCACGAGCGGCGGCCCGGCACTGATCCCTCTGGACGAACTCGTGAACGTAACGCTGGCCACCTTCGCGGCCATGACGGCGGCCCGCGAGCGGCGGACCATCGACCTGGCGGCCGAGTATGGCGAAGCGCTGGGGGTGTGCCTGCGGCCGGCGTCGGCTATAACGACGGCGTGAACCGCGTCAAACTGGGCTATTACGTGCTGCGCTATCTGGGGCCGAAGTTCGCCCTCCGGCGAGCCGCCCTGTACGCGCGGCACAAGGCGGGGTGGGACCGGCGCCTCTTCGCGCCTCGAGATTGGGATGAAATCCGTGTGCCACTGCCTGAAGCCGCAGCTTCAAGCAGTGCGCAAACGAACAGCGCCGAAGCAAGCCGCAATCAACCAACCAGCGCAGAAACCTACGCCAACTGGAAAACAGCCAATTCACCCCCCTTCTTCTTCCCGCTCGGCCAGCCACCAAAACTTCCCGTCGAACTGCGCTCAACCGCCGCCGGCCGCCAACCAAACCTCGCGGAACGTATCCGCCTGCTGCAGCAAGGCCGCTGCGTCTACTTCTTCAAGCTGGTCCCGCCGCAACCGGTCGAGTGGAACCGCAACCCATTCGACGGCAGCCACTCCGACGCGACAAAAACCTGGACGGACCTGCCCGAGTACGCACCCCAGCAGGGCGATTACCGCATGCTATGGGAGCCCGCGCGGGCGGC
>JAAYXS010000206.1 GCA_012515775.1 Phycisphaerae bacterium | reverse complement strand
GAACGTCTTGCTCCCTTTGCCGGGCTGCGTGTCAAGGGTTCATATCGCCCAGCAGATCCGTCGCCACGAGGTTGCCCGCCTCATCGTACGTGAGCTGCGAACCCTTGACACGGCGTGACGTGCGAAGCACGCAGACCGCGAAGCGGTCGCGGCCGCGCAGCCGCCCACGCCGTGTCAATGGGTGAATGCTGTGCTGACTGCCGCGGGTCATGTCGATTCGCTCGTACTGGTTGGCGCAGCCCTCACCGCCGGCGCTATCGTCCAAGCTGCGGGCCTGCGTGGTCAACTCGCCGCCCTTTGTGCTCGTAAAGTCTAACCAGTTTCCGCGCGCGTCCAAGCCCGTCAGCCCGGCCGGCATCCAGTTCTGGTTCGACGGCATCCGCGAGTCGTCCAGCGGCGTCGCGATGCTGGCCAGGCCGCCGCCGTCAAACTGAATCGTGCCGCGGTCGAACTCGACCAGCCGGTGCCGCTGGTCGTAGCTGTAAACCTCGCTCCGGCTGGTCCGCTGGAAGTCCTGCTTGAACAGCCGATTTCCGAGCGCGTCATAGCCGTAAGCGAGCTCATAGAACGGCTGAAGCACGTCGTCGATTCGGCTGCCGTGTTCAACGTGCAACAGCCGGTTATTCAGGTCATAGGTGAACGCGGATTCGCCGCGGGCCGTCTGCCCAGCCTTGTTGAAGATGGCCTTTTCGCGGCGGTTGGCTGCGTCGAAGTCCCAGCGCACGCCGTTGGCCAGCGCCGCGTTGTCAAACACGCTCGCCAGGCGCAGGCGCGGATCGAACGTGTTCGTTACGACCCGCCCGCTGTGGTAGGTCAGTTGGGTGTGAACGTCACCGGCGCCCACGGTGTACGCGTAGACCAGCGCGTACGGCAAGCTGCGATAGCGCTGCGCCCCTGAGTTCACCTCATTCCGCCTCCTCGTGGGGCATGAGAGGGCGCCAGGACATCGTCCATTTGCGATCCGCGATCTCAATCGCGCACGTCGGAGGCCGGTTCCTGAGCAGCGCGCGCACGCCATCTAGGTATTCGCCCGGCAGGACAAACGTGCAGTCGGTGCAGTTCGGGTCCTCAGAGCATGGCGGTACTGGCCAGTCCGGCGGCCACGGCAGCACGCTCCTCGCATGAGCAAAATCCCACGCCGCGATCTCAATGTGCCTGGGCATCCACTCGCATGCGGTGCCCACTGCCTGACGCCACACCTTGCTGTAAAGGACGGCGAAGTCGCCCAGCGCGACGGGAAGCTCTCGCGGCTCAGGCTCCAGTTGCAGCGCGCCACTGTTGCATGAAAGCCCATCGACGCGGATCTTCCGGCAGTCGGCGGCGCCTCGTAGCGAAATTGTGAGAATCGGGAGGTCCGTGGACGCAGCAAGGTCATAGTAGTCTTCGAGGTCCCGGCGATCTGAAAAGCAGCATACCTCACGCGCTACTTGGGCTACTTCGGCGGGCGACAGCCGCCCATCGAGGTACCCACTCCCTGATTCCGCCGGCTGCCCTGCCGACAGCAGCACCCGCCCGTCAGAGTATAGAACCAGCACGGTGCGGGAGACGTCGTACAGCGCCCAAGGCCGCGTCTGGGCCACCTCGAAGATCACGGTGCAGTGTGATTCATCCGTTAGTGCTGCCTGCGGCCTGGCCGAACTTGAGCAGCAACCATGGCTTATGCCGCCCACGATCAGCGCCGTCAGGCTGACTCGCCATACGCAAACACTCAACGCCCTCAACCTCACGAAGCACCTCGTATTTCTCGCCACGTAGGCCGTTACTGCCGGGGTCCCACCGATCGTGTGCGTCGCGCCCTGACTATGGCTGCGACGACGCCGACCCGCACTTGCCGGGTTTCAGCTTCTTTGCATCCTCGGGCAGGCCCTTTGGCACCTCCCGATCGACTATCTTCTTCCGGGGCTCCAAACCCCGGCTCTCGCGGTTCTCGTTCTCCACCTGGGCGGCACGTACCTCATTTGCATCTTTCGGGTGTATGTCCCCCCGCTTTCGGTTTTCCGGTCGTTTGTAGTTGCCTTCGGCGTAGTCGTGCGCGTGCCAAGCCTCATGGACCAGAGTGGCCTCGGGATCGCTTCTCACGCCGTCTTCGTACGTCTTCGTTGCGCCGTCAGGGTTGTAATTGATAGTCGTATCCATCCGCTCGCCGTTCTGGACCTTCGTTTTGTTCGGATTATCCGGACCGGGCATACGATCTTGGCCATCGTACGTCACGTTGGTACCCTTATCGCCAACCCTTATGGTCACTGTTACATCCTGACGCTTCTCAAGGTCAGCCATCGCTTGGCCGCCCGCAGTCGGCTGACCGTTGCGATCGGTACGGCTCTTTGCGGCCTCCCAGTTCTGCTGTGCCCTCGCGGTGCGCTCAGGGCTGCCGTTCTCGCCCTCTTCCCATTTCACGATCAGCCCCAGGGGGTCCGCAAAACACGTCGGTGCGGTCCGCGCGTACTGATAGGGATTCACCCCATCCACATACCCCAACGGATCCCGCTGCATCCAGCGCCCCAACTCCGGCGAATAGCTCCGGAACAGGAAGTGGTACATCCCGAGGCCAGCATCGTAGCGCTGCCCCGTCCAGGCAAACGGGTTGCCATAGGCTGAAGCAGTGGCACTCTCCCAGGCCCCCGCGCCGCCGCCGGCCTCGGCATCCCAAGTCTCAATGTACGTTTTCCCGTACGGGTCGTAGTCGTAACGCTCCACGAGTTTGGGCGGAATCGGATCGGGCGTCGCCGCAGGATCGCCCGCATCCACCAGCCCCACCACGCTGCCCAGCGCATCATGCACATAGTGCAGCACCTCCGGCGTGCCCGCCTCCAGCTCCCCGGCATCCGTAAAGTCAATCAGCACCAGCGGCTCCGGGAAGCGCTCGCCCCACAGGAACTCGCGCGCCTTGCTCCATTGCGAATCCGACCAGACATACTCCGCCATCGTGTTCAGCCCGGAGTAAATGTGCCGCGTCTGCGCGACGATCGGCCCCGACTCGCCCGGGCACGCATCCATCGGAATGGCGTATTCCGTGCTCGCGATCCGCCGACCCAGTGCATCATACTCAATCGTCAGCAACTCGCGCCCGCAGACGTCCGTCACGGCCGTGAGGCGGTTCTCCTCGT
>JAAYXS010000205.1 GCA_012515775.1 Phycisphaerae bacterium | reverse complement strand
CCGGACCTGCCGGCGGCCGAGTTACGGCCGCCGGCAGAATCGGGATCAATCAACTAGCGGGCTGCCGGCGTAAGCTGCTCGAGCTTGCTCGGAGCAACCTCGGCCGGGGCCGCGGTACGATCCGCAGGCGCGGCTTCCCAAACCATCAGAGTGACGGGGGCGCTGGCAATGCCATTCGAAGGCTCAATGTCAACGTAGTAGTCGCCAGCCGGAATGCCGGTCAGGACGATAGTCGACAAAGGCCAGTAACTCGCGCAGCCGTCATCGTTAGACCAGGTGCTCTGGCAGCACTCGGTGCCGATGTGCATGTACGTATCCCAGGCGGGGCTGGAAGCGCACAGGTCAAAGCGCCAGTCGCCGTCGGTCGGGACGGTCACCTTCACGATGATGTCCTGGCCGGCGCGCAGGGCGCAGTCGTCGCCTGCGCCGACCGTGGTGCCGCTCCAAATGCCCGGAGCTATCAACTGAACGTCCTCGCACGGGGTGCACGGCGGGTTCAAGGCCTCGCACAGGACGCCGACAGCAAATCGGCTGGCATTGCACTGGAGCTCGTTCACGTCATCCACGCACTCGCCGGTCTCGTCATCGCAGCAAGCGCCGTTGCCACACGCGGGGGACAGCTCGTCGCATTTGCCGCCCTGATCGTGGCGCATGTGCTGCCCGATGCAGTCGGCTGGCATCACGCCATCCGTGCAAGCAAAGCTCAAGTCGTCGCAGCAGGCGCCGGGTGCCGGCTCCGGCGGACCGGAGATCGTCAGCGTGTAGTTGCCGCAGCCGTTAGACCCTTCGAGGTGGATGTAGTACACACCAGGTTCAAAGTGGGTCGACAGGTATCCGGCCATGCCGCACTCCGGCGAGTCGTCCTGCGACCAGTAGGCGGTGCAGCAGTCGTTCCCGAAGAACCAGAACGAGTCAAAGCTCGTGCCGCACAGGCTGAACGTCCAGGTGCCCGGCCAACCGATCTCGACCGCGATGATCGCGTCCTCAGTAGGCCGCAGCGCGCAGTCGTCGCCCATGCCGCAGGTGGTACCGGTCAGGACCAGAGGCGGATCGCCTTGCGGATAGACCCAGAGGTCGTAACACAGGCAGGGGTTCGGATCGCACGGCGCGCCGTCGCCCTGGTATTCGCCGGCGCACTCGGAGGGCCGCTCATAGGAGCACTCCTGGCCGTAGCAGCACGCACCACGGATTTCGCCGCACGGCGGGTTCAGCTGGTCGCACGTGCGGGACGCCTTGAACCGCAAAGCGCACTCCGTCGCCAAGACATCGTCCGTGCAGGTGCCGGCGGCTTCGTCGCAGCAAGCGCCTGGCACGTCGTCGCACTTGATGCCGAATTCGCCGATTGCGAAGGGAACGCCGCTGGTGCAGGTCACCGTGACCATCTTAACCGGGTTGCCGCACACGCCAATGTACGCCGCGCCGGCCGAACCGTGAGCGGTGAACTCTTCGCACACGAACCAACCGTTGACCGTCACCTGGAAGGTGTGCAGCGCCAGCGGATTCGGCTCAACGTAGAAGTACACCGCCGAGGTGCCAACCGGCATGGTCAGGGTGATGCTGGTCGCGCCATTCGTGTAGTACACGTCGCCGGTGTAGCCGTGGCTCCAGCTCGTCCAGCCCTCATTGATGCGGCGGTGGTTGACTGCTCGACTGAACAGAATGCCCGTGTCCGGAATCGGGCAAGGCGCCGGCAAGTCGATGATGTCGCTGTACAGCGCCCGGTTATCGGTCGGGAACGGAGTCATCGGCAGGCCGCACAGGTCAGTCGGCGGAGCAGCAGTGCCGGGACCAGCATCGCAGGAGAGCTGTTCCTCACCGCACGGCGGGTCGAAGGCTTCCGCGTAGCAATTCGTGCCCTGGTACTGGTAGCAGTTGCGCCACGCCTGGAAGTCAACCAGCGTGATGCAGCCGTCGCCGTCCAGATCAGCCGCGGCGATGAAGCCCGACTGCCCGGTGCACTTGCCGAAGGCATCCAGGAACGCGTTGTAGTCGGTCATGTCGACCACGCCGTTCTCGTCCAGGTCACCGCACAGGACGAACGCGCCGGGGATGAAGCGGCCGGCGCAGTTCGCGCGGAACGCGAAGTGCGGGTCAACCATGTAACCCGGCTCCGGGAAGTCGCAGCAGCAACCCGGATCGCCGCAAGCCGGCTCGAGTTCGTCGCATAGCACGCGCGAGTGGGCCTCACGTCCCATCTGCTTGCACACGATTGCGAGCACGTCGTCGAGGCAAGCGCCGCTGTGGATGTCGCAGCAAGCACCCGGATCGCCGCACGGCGGAACCAGATCGGCGCACGCCATGAAGGCGTTAGCCTTCCACTGCGAGCCGCGGGTGGCGCAGTCGGTGACTGAAACGTCATCGTCGCACTGGGCCGTCATAATGTTGCAGCACGCACTCGGCATATCCCAATTGCATACCACAACGTTGGCGGCCTTCGTGACCCAGTCGCCGATGCCATAATGGCCGGCGGTGAAGCCCGGCAGATACCAGACCGACGCGCTTGGGTTGCCGACGACGGAGGGGGTCGTCTGGGGCGGAGTGCCGATCGTGCCGTCGACTATGGCGTCAGGCGCGATAGTCGTGACCAAATCCAGCAAATTGCTGGCATGGGCGCCGACCACGCCGGCCGACCCGTTGTGCGGGCAACCCGTGCCGTCCTGGTTGTACACGCCCGAGCTGAAGCCGCTGCAGGCCAGGACCGGGCAGTAGGCCGGGTCGTCCATGATGCGACCCTTCAGGCAGCTATTCTGGTTGCTCTTCCTGCACCATTGTCCCAGGATCACGCGTCCGCCGGCATCGACGTAGTCGGCCAGGACGTTACCCATGCCGACCGCGTCGGCGTACGCATAGTCGACCCAGGTAATGACCGCCGCGTACTGGCGCAGGCTGTCCAGCGACGGCGTGCCAATGCGGGCGTCATAGTAGTCAACGTTGCGGTTGCCCAACAGAGCAGCCAAAGCCGCGCGGAAGTCGGCTTTGTCGCTTCGGGTCGGGGCGTACAGCACGTCACGCGCGATCCACTCGCCGCAAGGCGGATCCCAGGCATCGACCACGCAATCAGCGCCGAGAACGCCGCTGAGGAAGCGCCCGTCGCAGTTCGCACGGAGCGCCTCGACCGGCTCCTTGAGTTCGCCTTCCTCAGGCCGTTCGCAGCAGCAGCCCGGATCGCCGCACGGCGGAACCAACGTCGCGCACGTTCCAACAGAATGCCACTGCCAGCCGTTGCCGTGGTCGTGGCATTCCATCGGCCGCAGGTCGTCAACGCACTCAGCCGTGTGGATATTGCAGCATGGGCCGGGCACGTTTCTGCAGACTATTTCGTTGTACGTGAGCCGCGCCCAATCGCCCGACTGGTTCCAGCCGCCCTTGTTGCCCGGGCTGTACCAGACGTTCCAGTTGGCGTTCCAGATGGCCGCGTAGCTGTCGCCAATGTGGCCATCCCACATAGCGCCGGGCTGCAACCCGATGATTATATCCAGGGCGTTGGTTTGGAGTGTGGTGACGTCCGCGGTCGCGCACATCTCGCCGTCGCCCATGTATAAGCTTGGGCCAGCGGTCCAGCCGGCCGCGGAAGCAACCGGGCAGTAGGCCGGATCATCCATGATGCGTCCGGCCAAGTAGTTGTTGGCGGTCGGGAAGCACCACTGCCCCAGGATCACGCGGCCGCCCATGTCGACATAGTCGGCCAGGTTGTTACCCATCGCGACCTTGTCGGCCAATGCGAAGTCGACCCACACGAACACGGCCGCGTAGTTGCGCATTTCCTCGACGCTCGGGGTCGTGTACATCGCGTTGACAAATTCCACGGGCTGCCCACCCAGCAGGGTGGACAGAGTGCTGAGGAAGTTCTCATCGGCGTAGGAATTCGCCGGGCAATACAGCACGCCCGTTGGGACCCAAAGACCGCACTCCGGCGTAAACAGGTCGGCCGTGCACGGTTCACCGTCGGCCAGAGAGACGAACCGGCCCAAGCAGTTAGCGCGGAGCGACTCGACCGGATTCGTAACTACGCCTTCCTCAGGCGACTCGCAGCAGCAGCCCGGATTACCGCAACGCGGATTCATTTCGCCGCAGCCTATGCCGCTGTGGTGCTGGCCTTGGCAGTTCGCCTTCAGCACATCGTCGGCGCACTCACCGGTGTAGATGTTGCAGCAAGCGCCCGGATCGCCGCAGGGCGGGACCATTTCTTCGCAAGTGACGCCGTAATCCGCCCTCCACTGCAAGCCCATGGCAGCGCAATCCGCGATCAGCACGTCGTCCTGGCACTCAGCGTTCGTGACATTGCAGCAAGCGCCCGGAATCATCCAATCGCAGAGCACCACGTTGGCGATCTTCTTCGTCCATTCCGCAGCCCCGTTGCCGAATTGGGCGGCGGTGAAGCCGGGGACGTACCAGACGCCCGCGGTTGGCGTGCTGACGACGGAGAAGGTCTCGCCGATGGTGCCGTCGGTCAGAGCACCAGGCGCGATGCTCGAGACCACGTCCAGATACGGGGTGTCATGGTCACCGACCGCGCCGGCCGGCCCGTTGTGCGGGCACACGACGCCGTCGTTGTTATACGCGCCCGAGCCGCTGGCGGTGCTGCAGGCCAGGACCGGGCAGTAGGCCGGGTCATCCATGATGCGGCCCAAGAGGTAGTTCGGCTGGGTGCTCCGCTTGCACCACTGACCCAGGATCACGCGTCCGCCGGCATCGACGTAGTCGGCCAGGGTGTCGCCCATGCCAACCGCGTCGCCGTACCGCTGGTTGACCCAGGTGATGACCGCGGCGTAATCGAGCATGGTGGCCAGCGGCGGAGTACCAGAGGAGGAAGCATCCCAGTAATCAACATCCGACATCAGCAGAGCCGACAGGGCAGCGCGGAAGCCGGCATTGTCGGTCCAGGCCGGAGCGTACAACACGTTGTGCGGGCTCCACAGACCGCAGGGTTCGAACCAGGCCTGGGCGATGCACTCTGCCGCGACAACGCCGGCCAGGAAGCGCCCGTCGCAGTTGACGCGGAA
This sequence comes from Phycisphaerae bacterium, assembly GCA_012515775.1. Lineage (GTDB taxonomy): Bacteria > Planctomycetota > Phycisphaerae > UBA1845 > Fen-1342 > JAAYXS01. The sequence goes on along the minus strand of JAAYXS010000205.1, from coordinate 6,394 downwards.
TTCCGTGTGAGGGGCGGTTACCTCGCCCGGTTCGGGGGAGTCGCAGCAGCAACCCGGATCGCCGCACGGCGGATCCATCCCCGCGCACGTCTCTCCGTAGCGGTACTGGTAGGCGGCGCCCATGGCGAAGCAATCCAGCGCCACCACGTCGTCGACGCAATGACCGTCGTAGATGTTGCAGCAGGCCGCCTCGTCACCGACGACTAGCAGCGAGTAATCCTCGACATCACCGTAGCCCGTCGTGCCGCACGGATCCGGATTCGGATTGCCGTAATCGATACGGATGCGCATCCGCGTGTAACCCGGCGTGAAGCTGGACGGAATCGTCAGCGTAAAGTTGTAGGGTCCGCCGCCACCCAAATCGCCGATCCACTCGTCGCCCTCATCCTCGAAAGTTTTGTCCCGGTTCCAGTCAACCCAGACCGAGCAGGTGTCCATCGGGTGGGGCCGGCCGTTGGTCACCGTGAGGGGGTAATCCAGGCCCGGGATCACCATCGTCCACATCGTGGTGTAATCGCCGTAGCCCTCGCAAATGCTGGGGTTGTCGATATCGCCGATCTGCACGCGGGCGATGTGCTCCATGCAGCCGCCGGACGCATCGCAGTAAGCCGGCGTGCCCGGGCAGAGGAAGGACGGATCGGAGCAGCTCTCGCCGCCGGTCCAGTTCGTGGACTCGCTCAGGAACAGGCACTCCCACTGGAGCATGTCGCCAATGCACTGCCAGGGCTCATAGCCTGGGTCAGCGATGGCGCCATAGCAGCAGGCACCTATGTATTCACCGCAGGGCGGGTCCAAGTCCTCGCACTCGAAGACGTTGACGTCCGAGCGCCCGCCGGTGGCGAGGCACTCCATAACGTCAACGTCCGTCTCGCAGTAAGCCTCCGGAACGGCCTCATAGCAGCAAGCGCGACCCACCGACCCGCACGCGCAGGCCAGGGCGAATTCGCCAATCGCAAAGTCAACGCTGCTCGAAATCGCCACCGAGCTCAGGTCCTCACCGTACACGCCGCAATACGCGGCCCCGGCCGAGCCATGGGCGTCGAACGACGCCGAGGTGCCATCATCGGCCGTAACGGTGAACGTGAACAGATCGTAGGAACTCGGCTGGACGTAGAAGTAGAACGCACAGCTCGACGTCGGCAGCGTGATCGTCATACTTTGGGCGCCAACGGTGAAGTACACATCGCCCGTGTAGCCGTGGCTCCAGCTCGACCAGCTGGAACCGGCGCGGCGGTGGCTCACCCGCCTGCTGAATTGGATCGAGCCGGGAATCGGGCACGGACTCGCGACGCTGGTCACCCAGCTAGGTGCACCCGAAGGATCAGGCCCAAAAGGGGTCATGACATACCCGCCCAGCGTATCCGGCGGGGCCGCCGACCCGACGCTGGTGTCAAAGTCGTACAGCCGGCTGGCTGCCGGCGCCACCACGATCGTCCTGGCGGGTGTCGGGGAAACAAAGCCGCCCGCGTTGGCCGGGATTAATTTCTCAGCCGCGGCGGTCACAGCGTTGGACTGTCCGGCCGTGTTCGAGCCCACCAGCGAGGCTGGCGTGGCATTGCGGCTTTGCTGCACAACGGCCCCCATGTTCCCACCGGGCGTCGCCGGCTGGAAACTGGCCACGCCTGCAACCAGGACGCTGGCCGACAGGAGTACGACTCCTGCAATACATAGCGATTTCTTGCAAACCATTCTCTTACCTCCTCATTGAACTGGATCGTTCGACACAAGACGAAAAAAAAACCGTTGCCTCAGGTCCTATAAATCATGAGGCAATCGGGTTCTCCGTCCCGACCCGGTGTTGCTCACAAAGCAACAACAAATACGGGTTTTAAGTCGGCGGCTGGGACGCGCAAGGTGAGCGGCAGAATAGGTGGCGCCATTTGGCGGGATTACGCCCTACGGCCATCGACTTTCCCCTCAATAGCGCCAACGCACGTTCGACCACCGAGACTACCGGTCGTCGAGCTGCAACGTCACCAAAAAACGCGCATGCCTGACGCGATCGGGGTGTCGCTATGAGCAGTAGGTGGCGCTCTTCTCCTTACTCCTTCATGGGAAGTCTAACCCGCAGTTCCCGATTAGTCAACATATTTCCGACTGCGGTACTCCGAAATCTACACAACGGCAACCGCTTGTGGTATAAAGACTTACGGCTGCCTGCGCCGCGAACTCAAAACATTTCGATAGCTTTTCCGCACCCGTTCACGGTTTCCGACGCTACAGATCGGACACCTGCGCCCCCGTTTCACATGCACAGATGCTACAAAATCGCGATTCACTCCGCCGGAAATGCTCACCCAATTTGGTGAGAGGGCGCCTCGTGGCACGCGTCCTTCCAGACCACCGGCGTACTCATCGTATGCGGTCCGGCGCTTTCTACGTTCCAGGCTGGCAAGACTGATCGATCGAACCAATGAGCGGGTAGTCCCAAATGGTGCGCCTGCAGTTGCCAAGAGCCGCCGCCAGCCCTTGCCGGACGGGCCGTGATCCAGGCCTGCCAGGGCGGTACGCCCTGAAGTTGCAATGACCCGGCGATCATCCTTGCCCGCTTGCATTGCTTCATCCGCGCACACCGCAGCTTTCGGCGCCCCAGCCCTCCAACTCCCTCAGGTGACTGCGGCACGCGGCGGCGCGGTAGTGCGTACCCAGCCGCCGGCCTGCGAGTTGGGCTCGCAAGTCATCCGAGCCAGCTCGACGCGCTGCTTACGCCGGGTCCGAACAAACGTAGGCGAGCCCGATCCGCCGGCGGATCGGGGTCACTGTTCTATTACTGGGCGGCGGCATGCCCGCCCTTTTCTACGCCTCCCCGCCTGACAACCCGGGCCGCGTGAAAAGCGCCTGGCGGCGCGATACAGTACTCTGCATGTTCGACGCTCTTTCCGAGAAACTGAACGGAGTCTTGCGCAGCCTGCGTGGACGCGGGCGCATCACCGAGGACAACGTGCGCGAGGCCATGCGCGAGGTGCGCACGGCCCTGCTCGAGGCCGACGTGCACATCGAGGTGGCCCGCAAGTTCTGCGACGCGTGCCTGCAGAAGGCTCTGGGCATGCAGGTCCTCGAAACCCTGCGGCCCGAGCAGGTCATGATCAAGGTTGTGCACGATGAGCTGGTCCGCCTCATGGGCCCCATCGAAACCCGCATCCCCTTCGTCTCACAGCCGCCGACCATCATCCTCATGGCCGGCTTGCAGGGCTCCGGCAAAACCACCACCTGCGCCAAGCTCGCCCGCTACTGCTTGCAGAAGGGCAAAAAGCCCATGATGGTCGCGGCCGACCTGAAGCGGCCCGCGGCTATCGATCAGCTTGAAGTGCTGGGCACGCAGGTCGGAGTACCGGTCTACGTCGAACGCGACCACCAGAACGCCGTGAAAGTCTGCCGCAACGCGGTCATGAACTCGCGCAAGCTGGACCGCGACGTCGTCATCCTCGATACGGCCGGGCGCTTGGCCATCGACGAGGAAATGATGACCGAGGTCTCGAAAATCGCCGAGATCACCCAGCCGCACCAGATCTACCTCGTTCTTGACGCCATGACCGGCCAGGACGCGGTCAACACGGCCAAATCGTTCGATCAGCGGCTGGAGCTGGACGGCGTGATTCTCACGAAGTTCGACTCCGACACGCGCGGTGGAGCGGCCCTGTCGGTCAAGCACGTGACGGGCAAGCCGATCAAATTCATCGGCGTCGGCGAAAAGCTGGACGCGATCGAAGAATTCCACCCCGACCGCATCGCCAGCCGCATCCTCGGCATGGGCGACGTGCTCAGCCTGGTAGAAAAGGCCCAGCAGCAATTCGACGAGAAAGAAGCCCTGGCCCAGCAGGAGAAGATGGCCAAGGGCACAATGGGGCTGGATGACTTCCTGGTCCAGCTCGAAAAGCTGCGCAATATGGGGCCGATGAAGTCGATCCTGAAGATGATCCCGGGCGTCGGCTCGGCGCTGAACGACTTGGAACTGCCGGAAGAGGAGCTGAACCGCTTCAAGGGCGTCATTCATTCCATGACGCCGAAGGAGCGCCGCAACCCCGAGATTATCGAAGCCTCGCGCCGCCGGCGGATCGCACGCGGCGCCGGGGTACAGCCGCAGGACGTCAGCGGACTGGTCAAGCAATTCATACACATGCGGCCACTGATGAAAGCGATGGCCGGCCAGGGCATCGGCGGGCGCATGAAGATGATGTCGCAGCTTTCGCAGATGGGCATGATGGACGGGGCCATGCCGAAGCTGAAGAAGGGCACGACCAGGTACAACCCGCAGCGGGACAAGAAGCGCAAACGCCGCCGGCGGAAGTGAATTTTTAGGCTTGATTGGCCAACCGGACGAAGAGCCCGGTAACTGCGCCAGCGCGACCGAGGCGCTCCGGCCGCGGGGCTTGGCGGCAGCCCCCTTCGTCGCCTAACATTAGGAGCATGAACTGGAGGACCCTCTCAACGCTCGTGACGCTCTTCGCGCTGCTGACGTGCCCCGTGTTCTGTCTAGGGGACGTGGGTTGCGCTGACGAAGAGCCGGCGGAATCGGACCACGATTCAGGACACCCTCATCACGCCTGCGTGTGCAAGGGCGCGTTTCCCATGAGTCCTTCCGCCGATCTCCAGCGTGCGATAGGTCTCTCCGCCTTCGTCCTGCCCGCCGCTTGGCCACTGATAGACCAGCCGGCCGATGTCTGTGCTCTGCTGAACGCGAGTGAGCTGCTCCACAATACACTTGCATTCGCAGCGCTTTATCCCCTATTGATTTGATGCGCTCCGACCGTTTCCTCGATTGAGGGCGCCGCGCCCTCACGGTTAATCCTGCGCACGGCCCTCGAGGCCGCCGACGCACCGTGGACGCCAAAACTACTCAGGCTGGAGGATTGAGGTTTGAAGCACCGATTGATTCGAGCTTCACTGATAACTCTTGCGGCGACTGCTTCCGGTTGTGCCACCGTCAATCCGCGCCCCGACTATGATCGAGCCGCCGAAAAAGTGGAGGCCGCGACCGGGTACTGCTTTGAGTACCGGCCGGAGAACGACGCCTGCACTCAGCAGCGGGTGTGTGAGCTGCTGGAAGGCGGCCTGACCGCCGATGAGGCGGTCCAGGTCTGCCTTCTGAACAACCGCAAGATTCAAGCTGCGCTGTACGAGATCGGCGCGGCCCGGGCCGACCTGGTCCAGGCCGGTCTGTTGTCCAACCCGAGTCTCGCTATCGCCGGCAAGTTCCCCGATTCCGGCGGTCTGACGAAGATTGAAGCGGCGGTCGTGCAGAACATCGCGGATTTGTGGCAGATACCCACTCGCAAACGCGTCGCCTGCAGCGCGCTTGAACGCGTCATTCTCCAGGTCGCCCGCGAAGCCAGCATCGCTGCCTGCGACGCTAAAGCCGCCTACTACCAAGCCAAGCAAGCCGACCGCAAATGCGAACTGGCGGCCGAAAGCATCCAGGTCGCGCGGCATGTCCTGGACCTGGCCCTGACCCGCCAAGAGGCCGGCGCGGGCAGCGAAATTGATGTGAACCTGGCGCGGGCCGAGGTACACAATGCGGAGCTGGCCTTCGCGGATGCCAAGCTCGCGGCGCTCGCGGCCCGCTCGGCTTTGGCTCGCCAGCTCTCGCTTCCCAGCGCACCGGAGGAACTGGAGCTGACCGATCCATTGCCCGAGCTGCCGCACTGGTGCCTTGATGAAGAGGCGCTGCTGCTCCTCGCGGCTGACCGGCTGGACATTCAAGCCGCCGCCAGCGCCGTCAAGGCCGCCGTGGCGCGCATCAAGGAGGAGAAACTCAAGCTCTTCCCGAATGTGGAAATCGGGCTGGCCTTCGAACGCGACGAACGCCGGGCCCCCGAAGGCCGCAACATACTCGCCGACAGCGTACTGGCCTCAATCGCCGAGCGGGCCCCTACGGTCGAGATCGCGCCTATCGAGCGTCTCTCTTCGGACACACTTATCGGCCCGAGCATCGGCCTGGAACTGCCAATCTTCAACCAGAACCAGGGTAACATCGCGCGGGCCGAATACGCGTGTCAGCAGAACCTCAAATTGCTTGATGATGTAGTCCTGGCCGCTACGCAGGACGTGCGCCTGGCCGCGGCGCAGGCCCGCGCCGCGTGGAAGGTGCTTGACTTTTATCGCGACGATGTACTCCCGCTGCGACAAACAAGCCTCGAACTGGCTCGTACGGCTTACCAGGCCGGCCGAACTCCGCTGCTCAACGTGTTGGAAACGGAGCGTGCCCTGCTGACGGCGCGCGCGGGATACGTCGATTCGCTGGGAGACTGCGCGGCGGCCCTGGTCGAACTGGAAAAAGCAGTCGGTCAGCCCCTTCAGCGAATCTTGCCGGCGGCGGGGCGAGCCGCCAATGAATTGGACATGGACGCGTCGCCGGGCACTGAAGCGGCGACTCAGAATTCAGGTGAAATGCCAT
>JAAYXS010000204.1 GCA_012515775.1 Phycisphaerae bacterium | reverse complement strand
CTTGAAGCGGTTCTCAACCGGGTAACAAGGAGCATGCCGTGCACGTAATCTACATCCACCAGCACTTCGGCACGCCCCAGGCCCCGGACGCCACGCGCTCCTACGAAATGAGCCGGGCCCTGCTCCGCGCCGGGCATCGCGTCAGCATGATCTGCGGGCTGAGCGAACGCAATGCGAACGTGCTCAACCACGACCAGCGCGTCAGTGAGACGCTCGTCGATGGAATACGGGTCTACTGCATTGCTGCACAGTATGCGAGCCGCATGAACTTCCACCAGCGGCTGTGGTCGTTCGCCAACTTCGCACTTACTGCCGGCAAAGTGGCGGGCGGGCTGGACGGCGATCTGGTCTTCGCCACCTCGACCCCTCTGACGGTCGGAATTCCGGGTATGCGGGCAGCCCGCAAATTGCGCGTCCCGTTCGTGTTCGAGGTGCGCGACCTGTGGCCGGAACTCGCGGTCGCCGTGGGGGTGTTGAAGAACCCGTTACTGATCTTGTGCGCCCGGCAGCTTGAACTGAAGACCTACCGCTCCGCAGACCGAATCATCGCTTTATCGCCCGGGATGCGCGAAGGCATCATCAAAGCGGGATACCCCGCTGAGCGGGTGACCATGATCCCGAACGGCTGCGATCTCGATTTGTTCCGGCCCAGCAATGAGCCGCTAACCGACCAGCGGTTCGGAGCACCGGACGATTTCCGCCTGGTGTTTACGGGCGCCCATGGCATCGCCAACGGTCTGCACGCGGTACTGGACGCGGCGGCGGAGCTGAAACGGCGAGGCGTGCGCGGTGTGCGTTTCGTCTTCATTGGGCACGGACAGCTCAAACCGCAGCTGATGGCCCGCAGCCGCGCGGAAGGACTGGATGAGTTGGTCAGTTGGGTGGACCCGATCCCGAAGTCCGAGCTGGCTCAGATTCTGCCGCGCCTGGACGTGGGGATGATGATTTTGAAGAATGTGCCGGCGTTTTACTACGGCACGTCGCCGAACAAGTTTTTCGACTACCTCGCGTGCGGACTGCCGGTGCTGAACAACTACCCCGGCTGGTTGGCAGACATGATTGGCCAGCACCAAATCGGGCGCGCCGTTCCGCCGGACGACCCGCGGGCCTTCGCGGAAGCCGTGTTATGGCTGCGCGAGCACCCGGAAGAGCGCGCTGCCATGGGGCAGCGAGCCAGGGCGCTGGGCGAGGCCGAATTCTCCCGCGCGCGGCTCTCAGGCGATTTCGTAAAGGCGTTGGAAGGGGTCGCGGCGGGCCGCTAAGAGCACGTCGGGCAAGGGTGCACAGTGTGACTGAGATGCTCCGGCCAATGGAGAAACGCGACGCGGGCGCGGTGGCACGCCTGCATGCCGAAACCATCACGAACGGGTTCCTTCGCAAACTCGGCCGACGTTTCCTGCGGCAACTTTACCTGGGCGTAGCAGCGGACCCCGGTTCATGGGTGTGCGTCGCGGAGCGAAACGGGGCGGTGCTCGGCTTTCTGGCCTACTCACAAGATGTGAGCGCCATGTACCGACGCGTGCTGCGGGCGCGCTGGTGGCGTCTTGGGCTGGCGTCGCTGCCACGGTCGCTTAATCTGCTGTTGATCAAGGAAATCCTGGACACCTTGCGCTACCCGGCGAAGCAGGCCGCGCAGGCCTTGCCTCCGGCCGAAATCCTCAGCGTGGCGGTCGATTCCAAGGCCCGCGGCTCAGGGCTTGGCCGCCGCCTGGTGGAGCGCGCCGTGGCACACGCAAAAGGGGAGGGCCAGCCGCAACTCAAGGTGTTAGCGGGCGCGCGGCTCGAGGCCGCAAACCGCTTCTACGTCGCCTGCGGTTTCGAAAAAGCGGCTGAACTCATTCAGCACGGCGAAGTGCTGAACGTCTACATCAAGTCCACGGCCTAGGCAATTAACAACCAACAACGGAACGTTCATTCGGCCGAGCGCTGCCGAACCTCGCGCAACCTGGCCAGCGCCGGCAGAATGTCTTGCGAGCGCAGAGCGGGCGGCAGGTCGCCCAGCATGCTCATCACGAAGGTCGTGGAAGTGTCGCGCCTCAGACCGCCATGCGTGCTGGCGACGCCCTTGCCGATCGCCTCGTAAAAGAACCGCGACCCGTGACAATACCCGCTGCGCAGGCCGGCAAT
>JAAYXS010000203.1 GCA_012515775.1 Phycisphaerae bacterium | reverse complement strand
GGCCGGGGCGTCCAGCCATGGCTAAAGCGCGCGCGGTAGTCAAGCGCCGGCGGGCCGTGCAGAACATCCGTAAGATTACGGAGACGATGCAGCTTATCGCCACGGCGCGCTACCAGAAAGCATACCAGCGCGCTACGGCGACACAGCCGTACACGGCGCATATAAGAGAGATGCTCGCGAGTGTGGCACAGCAGGCCGGGCTGGATGACCCGTTGCTCAAGCCCAATGCGGGCGTCCCGCGCAGCCTCATGCTCGTGATTACGTCGAATCGCGGCCTGGCCGGAGCGTACAACGCCTCGGTTCTGCGAACGGCGATTCACCGCCGCGCCGAACTGGTGCAGGCCGGCATTACGCCGGATTTGGAAGTGGTGGGGAAAAAAGGCATCGCCTACTTCCGCTTTCTGGGTTTTCCGATCACGGCGCGCATTACCGACGTTGACGACCGGATCGCCTTTGCGCGCGTGGCTGAGATGGCCGAACGGTACATGAATGCCTATCGAAATGGGGAAATAGCGCGGGTCGACGTCGCGTACATGCGGTTTCACTCGATGGCGAGCCAACGTCCGGCGGCGCTCCAATTGTTGCCGATTGAGCCGCCCAGCGCGCCTGAATCAGAGGCCGCCCGCGCGCAGGCCGCTGAATTCGAGTTTTCCCCGCCCGCTCCGGAACTGCTGGCGCGGCTTGTGCCGGAAACCGTCAAGACAGTTCTATTCCAATGCTTTAATGACGCCCTGCTGAGCGAACAAGTGGCGCGCATGGTGGCGATGAAAGCCGCCACTGAGGCAGCCGGGGACATGATCAAGTATTTGACCAGGCAGTACAACCGCGCCCGCCAGGCCCAGATTACGCTGGAGCTCGCGGACATCGTCGGCGGCGCAGAAGCAGTCAAGTGAGATGGCTATGGTAGATAACGGCGAAAATTGGGGCCGCGTTTCTCAAGTAATCGGTTCCACTCTCGACGCGGAATTCGACGAGAAGCGTCTGCCAAAAATCTATAACGCGCTGCAAGTAAAGGTGCGCCGGCCCGTGGGCGACACGGACGTTGAGGAAACGCTCTGGTGCGAGGTCGCCCAGCAGCTTGGCGGCGGACGGGTTCGCGCGATCGCCCTCGGCAGCACCGACGGCCTGGTGCGCGGGTCGAAGATTCTCGACACCGGCGCCCCGATCAAAGTTCCCGTCGGACCGGCTACGCTGGGGCGCGTCTTCAACCTCGTGGGCGAGCCGGTCGACGGCCGTGGCCCCGTGGAAACCAGTGACTGGCGCCCCATTCACCACGACCCGCCCGAATTCGCGGACCTTACGCCCAAGACCGAGCAGTTCGAGACCGGCATCAAAGTCATCGACCTGCTGGTGCCGTTCGTGCGCGGCGGGAAAATCGGGCTGTTCGGCGGCGCCGGCCTGGGAAAAACGGTCGTCATTCAGGAGTTGATCGCCCGCATCGCCACGCAGCATGGCGGCTACTCCGTCTTCGCCGGCGTCGGTGAGCGTACCCGCGAAGGCAACGACCTTTGGCTCGAAATGCAACAGGCCAAAATCGGCGACACCGGCAGATCGGTCATCGATCAGACCGCCATGGTGTTCGGCCAGATGAATGAGCCGCCCGGCTCGCGCCTGCGGGCCGCCTTGAGCGCCCTGACCATGGCCGAGTACTTCCGCGACGAGAGCGGCGCCGACACGCTGCTGTTCATCGACAACATTTTCCGTTTCTCGCAGGCCGGCTCGGAAGTCTCGGCCTTGCTCGGCCGCATGCCATCGGCCGTAGGCTATCAGCCGACGCTGGGCACCGAGATGGGCGAACTTCAGGAGCGGATTACGTCTACGCGTCAGGGGGCTGTCACGTCGGTGCAGGCGGTTTACGTTCCGGCCGACGACCTGACCGACCCCGCCCCGGCGACGACGTTCACGCACCTGGATGCGTTCATCGTGCTCGAGCGTTCGATTTCCGAAAAGGGTATTTACCCGGCGATCGACCCGCTGGCCTCTTCGAGCCGCATTCTTGACCCGGCCGTTGTCGGCGAAGAGCACTATGCCATCGCGCGGCGTGTGCAGGAGATCCTGCAGCGATACAAGAGCCTGCAAGACATCATTGCGATTTTGGGCGTCGAGGAACTTTCGGAAGAGGACAAGCTGGTCGTGGCCCGCGCTCGCAAGATCGAGCGGTTTCTGTCGCAGCCGTTCTTCGTGGCCGAAACGTTCACTGGTTTTCCGGGCAACTATACATCCAAGGCGGACACGATCCGCAGCTTCAAGGAATTGTGCGAGGGCAAATGGGACCATTTGCCCGAGCAGGCATTCATGTACGTCGGCGCTATCGAGCAGGCGGCGGAGAAGGCGGAGCGTCTGAAGGCGGGCGCATAGCAGACGCGGCTTAGCCGACCTCCAGCCCGGCGTAAGCGATTTGGAACAGGTCGTCCAATGTGGCCGGCTTGCCCGGGGCCGGCGTTTCGGCGGATTTCGCGGCGAAATCGAGTAACGCTTGCAGTTGCTCCGGGCTGGGAGCAATGGTCGGCCGCCGCCGCTTGAGTACCTGCAACGCCTCCCGGCAGTCCATCCCCAAAGCAACCAGCGTGCACGCGGCCAGTAGCGCGCTGCGCCCAACACCGTGCTGGCAGTGAATGAGAACTCGCCGCCGGTCGCGCAACGAGCCGATTACCCACCTTACGCCGCGCTGCAACATTTCAGGGCTGATGGCTTGCTTGTCCGGCGTGGGCAGGTGCAGCAGCTCAATTCCGCAGCGCCGCAGGGCGATCGCGTCGTCACAACATTCGGCCCGGACGTCCACGATCCGGTCGATGCCCAAACGCAACGCCTCGGCCGGCAAACGCTCGGGCGGGATGCAGCCGCTCAGCGCTAAGTAGGCGTTCAGCCAAGTTATGTCGCACGCCTCGATCATGGGTTTGACCATGGGCTAACGAAACCCCATGCGCTAAGACAACCCAATGATTTTACGCAGAAAAGAGCGGGGCAAATTGGCGAAATGCTGAATCGGCTACGACCGAATGAGCGCCTCGAAGTCGGCTTCGCTCAGCACTTTGACGCCCAGCGCTTGGGCCTTGTCCAGCTTGCTGCCAGGCGCCTCGCCCGCCAGCACAAAATCGGTGTTCTTGCTGACGCTACTGCTGACCTTGCCGCCCAGGTCCTTTATCCGTTGCTCGATCTGCTTGCGGTCGTAATTGGCCAGCGTTCCGGTGACGACCACGGTCTTGCCGGCAAGCGGCAGCTCGCCCGCGGCACGCCGGCGTTTCGGCTGCGTCATGTTCACGCCCACCGCCTTCAGCTCGGCGATGGTCTTGCGGCCGGCCTCACTCGCGAACCACTTCACCACCGAGGCGGCCACTTCCGGCCCGATCCCTGCGACTTCCTGCAGCGACTCCTCCGTCGCGGCGGCGATCGCATCCATGGTTCCGAAATGTTCAGCCAGCAATTCCGCGGTGTTCGCACCGACATGGCGAATGCCCAGCGCCGTCAGTACGCGTGAAAGCGGGCGCGATTTACTCTCTTCGATGCCCTTCAGCAGCGTCGCGGTCCGTTTCTCGCCGAATTCGACCCGCACCGTCTTGGCGCCGCCATCCGTTTTTCGCTGCTGCTCGATCACCAGGCAGCGCACTTCATCCCGGCGCTGCTCCAGCCGGTAAATGTCCGCGTACGAATGTAACAGGCCCGCCTCGAGCAGCTTCCCGACCATCACTTCCCCCAGGAGCGCGATGTCCATCTGGTCGCGGCCACAG
>JAAYXS010000202.1 GCA_012515775.1 Phycisphaerae bacterium | reverse complement strand
TGATGGCTGGGCAGCACGAGGCAATCGGCTGAGGCCAACAATTCAGCCTTCCGCGTCCCGCTCACCGGACCGGTGAATTGCACACAAGTTTCAAGCCCCAAGTCGCGAACGCGTTCTGGCCACATCTCGTTGTCCGGTTCCGCAGGGCCGGCCAGGATCAGTTCGAACGGCGTTCCCGCCGCGCGCATCTGGGCGGCCGCTGCCAGCAGTTCGTTCACACCTTTCCTGGGGCACAAAACGCCGAGAAAGAGAAAGCGGCAGACGGGCGCCGGGCGCGCCCGGGACGGTGGTGTGTTGGCCGGCAGCTCGATGCCGTTTGGAACGGCGTGTATGCGGGCCCGGCCGGTGTAGGGCTTCAATCGCGCGACCCAGTAGGGTGCGAGGACAATCAGGGCGTCGCACATTTCGCAGCCGCGGCGGATGACCCAGCGTGCCACCGCGCCCGACGCCGCGCAAAACTCGTCGAAGCGTGCGCCGTGCACGTGGAGGCACGTACGGCAGCCCAGGAGTTTGCCGAGCCCAATGTCGAGCAGGCTGCGGTAGAACGAGAAGAAGCTGCACGTATGGACGTGCAGTATTCGGCTGCGCGTTCGGCGAATCGTGCGGGCGAGGTCGGCCAGCGCGGCCGCGTGCCGCGCAACTGAGCGAAACCAATGCAGGGGCCCGCGGCGCCCCGTGGCGTTCGCCTCGCCGGCGCCGCGTGGCCAGTAGCGCTGAAGCGCATAGCGCGCCGCGAGCGGGCCGGCCATCAGCGAGTCAATGACGCTGGTCATACCGCCGATCTGGTGCGGCGCGGGACCGACCAGCAGCACCTTCGGCCGCTGGACCGGGGTGGGTTTCGGCCGGCTGGCAGCCGTCTTGGGCTTCAAGAGTTTCAAGTAGAGCTGCTCATAGGCGCAAACCATCGGACCGGAGCTGAAGAACTTGCGATAGTCGGCCAAGGCGCGCTGGGCGCGGCGCGCGGCCGCGCGCCGGTCGTAGAGCGTCTGTCGCAGCACTGCCGCCAATGCGTGCGGTTCTCCGGGGCGAGCCAGCAGCCCGCTGACGCCATGAGAGATCAGGTATCGCCGCGGGCAATCGTCGCCGCCGGGCGCGGCTTGATCGAGGCGACCAACAGCGCCAACGGCGGTGGCGACAATCGGCACGCTCTGGCTCATAGCCTCAATTACCACGAGCGGCATGGCCTCGGTCGCGCTCGCCAGGCAGAACACGTCCGCCCCGGCCATCAGCTTCCACGGCTCGGCCACGCCCCCGCAGAAAACGACGTGCGAATCGAGCGCCAAACGTCGGACTTGCGCCTGAACAAGCCGGTGATAGGCTGGGTTGCGCGGCGCGCCAACGTGTATCAGCGTGGCGCCCGACAACTCCAGCCGCAGCAGCGCGAAGGCGCGCAGCAAGTTACATAGATCTTTCTCAGGGCATATGGTGCCAACGCTGAGCACCACGGGCCCCACCAGAACACGTCCGCAGAGCCGCTCCAGGGCCTGGCGCGCCTCGCGCGGGGAGACGGATTCGAGCTCCAACCCGTTCGCAATGCACACGGCCCGGCGAGCCAAGGGCGGCGGAAGGCTGTCGCGCTGCGATTCGGCCACAATGGTCGTTGCGCTGAGCAAAGAGCCGGCCAGATTCGCCAGGCGGGCGAAGCGCGTGGGCCGCCCGAGCAGCCCGCCATGCCGCGTCTGCACCAGCGGGATGCGAAGCCCCTTTGCCGCCGGCAAGCTCATCACGGTGGCCGCGCTGTTGTGGCTATTGGCCAGCTCGATGCCGTCCTGGCTGAACCAGTAAGCCAAGCGTGCCGGCAACAGGGGATCGCGGCGGCGGGTGCGGGCCTCACGAACCGTGACGCCGAGAGAAAGCAGTTTTTCCAAGGGAGTGCCGGCCTGCCTCAGGCAGTAGACGAACGTGTCGTGACCGCGCTGCGCCAAGCCGCTGGCCAGCGTGCGAACAACGGCTTCGGCTCCGCCGCCCTGCAACGTCTCGATGAGCAGCGCGATCCTCATGCGTCAAACTCCGGCGGCACGGGAACAATCTTCGGGCTCATCGGGGCGATACTGCAGGCGCCGGCGGCTCAATAGTGGCCTGTCGGGCGCGGGCAATCTTGGCGCGCAGTCGGCGCCAAGCCTGTAACGGGAAGCGCACACCAGCGGTGGAAATCAGCCGCGTCCAGTTATACACGAGCCGGTTCCGCTCGGAGATCACGAGGGGCGAACTCCGCGGCGCGGGATCGAGCACGGCCAGAGCAAGCCCGCCCGCCATTGCCCCCGCAACTGCTGGACTCGTGCGACGGGTGTGACACAGACCGGTCACGAAATCCAGCTCCAAGGCGTGCACGTGGGGATTGTCGGCCCACGGGGCGCGACGGATGGCGCGCCGCACGGACGGCATAAAGCTGTCATGCATCAGGACAAACAGCGGGCAGACTGGTCGGACACACAGCAGGTTGGTCAGGTCGGTCAGCACCGAACCGGTATCGTGAGCGCCGTCGATGAGCACAAACCCCAACGCTTCGCCCGCCTCCCCAATCCGCTCGAGAACGCCCGGCAGCGTTTGCTCGGAGGGCCCCGCGATTACCTCGACGTTCGGGAAGCGCTGCCGAAGACGAGCGCAGTGTTCGGCATCCTGCTCCAGTGCATAGACCTTCCGGGCACACACCGCCATTACCTGCAAGCTTCCGCCGTGCAGCGAGCCGACTTCCAGCGCGACCTGCGGCCGTGCAAGTTGGAGCACGCCGGTTAGCGCAAGGCGCTCGCCGGCCTCCATCCACCAGTCGGTGATGTAGTGCGGCCCAAGTATGCGCGCCAGCAGCGAGCGTGTTTGCTGATCCACAGGGTTACGGCTCATAACCACCTTCTTTATGATCGGCACCGATCTCGAACCGGGTTGATCGGGAGCCGATGCGCGGCCGGTTGCGCGGCTAGGGCGCAGAACAGGCGCCCGGCAGAGCTTCCGGAGACAGCCCCTGCAGATCGGACGCCCGCACACCCTCCGCTGGCCTGCCCGCGGCGGCGCGCAACTCGTGCGCCACGTTGTTCAGGCTGCACGCCAGTCCCACCAGGATCCAGAAGCCTTCGGCCCAGAGGCGTGTGGTAAACATCCCGCAGGCCAGGTAACCGACCAGCGCGGCTTGCAGCGCCATGGCATACCAATCGAGGTGAAAGCGCACGCGCGGCAGCCCCGGGCCCAAGTGTGCCACCACTTCAGTGGGAACGTCTTTGCAGCGCCGCAGTTTGTTCAAACGCCATAATGAGATGACCACCAAGGCCACGAACAGAAACGCGCCGGGTATGCCGAGTTCGGCCAGGCACGTCATCAGCGTGTTGTGTGCGCTGTGCCGGCTTCGGTCCTCGGGCGTGTAATCCTGAACGCGCAGTTGAAACTGCCCCAGACCGATTCCCGCCGGGTTGTGGACAGCCATGTCGACTGCGGCCTTCCAATAGGTGATGCGCTGCATCGCGGAGGCATTCTGCTGGTAGTCCAAGATGGTCTTCATGCGTTCCCACCAGCCGGGATCCGCCAGTTGCACAGCCAGCAGGTAGCCGGCCAAAATGCCGAGGCAGCCCTTCAGGCGCTGCCGCTTTGGCAGTTGCAGGACCGCCACCGCCGTGATGGCCGCCAGTCCAAACAGCGCGTTGCGCGTGCGGGTCAGGATGGTGGCATTCACAGCCAGGGCCCCGGCCAGCAGCGCAAAGCCGCGCCCCAGCCAGGTGCGCGAAGTGAAGAACATGGCCCCGACCAGCGGCAGCGAAGCGACCATGTGCACGGCAAGCTCACTGGACTCCGCGAAATCCGGCCCCCCCACGCCGATCGCCAGACGCCCGCTCATCCGAACTCCGACGCCGCCCCAGGCCTGATATCCGAGGAACGTAACCCCCACGATCCAGGCCAGCAGCGCCAGGCAATAGTGCTCGGGCTTGCGCACGCAGCGGATCAGAATGAACACGAAGATCGCCATCTTGACGATCTTCTCCGCGGTCGCGAGCGTGTCCGGCCAAGTCAGATCCGCCCAGGTCACGGTCAGCAGCGCATACGCCACCAGAGCCAGCATGAGTACGTACGGCGCGGGAAACTGCTTGGCGCCCCGAGCAGAACGCGGGCGGCGAAGCAGCGCGCCAAGTGCAGTGAAGGCTGCAACCGTGAATGACGTGCGAATGCCCGAGGCGGCCACACTGTCGCCCCACCACTGCGCTTCCGGGTGCAGGTGGTACACCAGTATGTACAACGCCACGCCGGCCGCTGGATAGACAAGGGCCGCGCACAGCCCGCCGACGTACAGCAGCCAGAATGCGATCGCAGTCAGTGGCATGCGACTCCCCGCGCAACCGTTGCCGTATGGCGTCCAGAGGCGCCCGCGCCGGCGGCCTGCGTGGCATGCCCGCGCTCATCCCGGCCCGCCGGAAGCGGGTATGGCACCCGCAGCCGCCCGGTTTCGAGCAGGCAGCGCTCATACACTTGGCACATCGCCGTCGCTGTCGCCTCCCATGTAAATTGTTGCACCCGCTGCCGCCCGCGCTCCACCAGCGCCGTGGCGACCTGCCGCTGCAGGATTTGCAGCATCCCCGCCGCGATACTGGCCGGCGAGGCCGGATCGCAGTACAGCGCGGCGTCGCCGGCCACCTCGGGCAGGCTGCTGCATGCCGAGGTCAGCACGGGCACACCGCAGGCAAAAGCATCGAGAATCGGCAATCCGAACCCTTCGGCCAAACTCGGCATGATCAAGGCCCGCGCGCCGCCGAGCAAATACGGCAGGTCCGCGTGCGGCACAAAAGCCAGAAAGCGGCAATGCTCGGAAATCCCGAGCGTCTGCGCCAGTGCGGCCAGTTGGGCCTGAAACTCAGACGCGGCGCACCCGACCAGGACGAGATCGCAGACGGCACGGATCTCGGCCGGCAGTTGGGCGAACCCAGCGAGTAACCCGGCTGCATTCTTGCGGTGAGTCTGGCCGGAAAAGTTGAGCATCCACGGGCGGTGAAGCTCGTAGCGACGGCGAACGGCATGGAAAGCGCTCGACGACGCCGCATCGCTCATGCCGGCAATGAGACGGTCCGCCGCCCAGGGAATGACTGTCACTCGATCGGCGCACACACCAAACTCTCCGCACAGTTCGTCGCGCGTTGCAGCCGAGGGCGTGATGATGTGTTGCGCGGTTCGAATCGCTCGTAAGACCCCGCGCCGAAAGCGGTCGCGCGCGCGGGGCGGCAGTTCGTCCGCAATCTTGAGTGGCACCAGGTCGTGGACCGTGACCACCGTAGGAACCGGACACCACGCCGGGACGGCATTGGCAGGAAGGTGCAGCAAATCAAGCCGGTCGCGCCACGCAGCGACCGGTAACCGCACCTGAAACCATAAATCCAGCCGGTCGCCTGGAATATCGATGCGCCGTAACGCAACATTCGCGGGCCAGGCAGATTCTTCAGACTGATCTGCTTCAGCCGCACCGCAGATCAGCGGACAGGCGGCTGCCGGTCGCTGATGGTACAGGTGAAACGTCCAGTCGGGGCGCAAGGCAGGTATCCGGCGATAAGCGTCGAAGAGGTTGCGACCTGTGCCGCGCGGCTGGGGCGAGAAGATGGTGCGAGCGTCAATACCGATTTTCATTTGGTTCGCCGATGCTGTTGCCGCGGTTGCGCTGGGGCCTCCGATGCTCGGATGCCGGGGCCCTCGCTAGCGCTTCGGGCTCTGATCAGGGCTCTGCCGGCGCGCGGCTACTATCAAGATTTATCGGTTGCCTGCCGGGCGTGCTGATTGGGTCGGCGGCTCAGAGGCTGCGCCGCCCGTCCGGTAACTGTGTCAAACAGGCTTTGGGGCTGTATTCCTCTTCCCCAGTGAGCACCGTCAAGAACGGTTTGCGAGTTGAGAATTATCGCAATTCCGCGCAGCCCGCCCCCAGCGCCCGTAACGGGAACCTGGGCTTCGGCTTCACGGCTGAGTAGTCGCGGCGGGTTTGAATTTCGCGGCGGCTTCCTTCAGCAAATCCTCGATTTTCTGTAGGTCGCCCGCAGAGAGCTTCTTCGCACCTTTGCGCAGCATCTCCATAAAATGGCTTATCTCGCCGGGCGCGACCGGGCAGCCGATATTGCCGTCCGGACCGTCGGACGTCACAACCACCTTGCCCTCCGCATCCAGCACGGCCAACCAAGGCATGCCGGGCGCATCCTTCGTGCAGAAACGGGCCGCAACTTCCTTGGCGTGCGTCATGCGCTCCATGTCGATTTTCAGATCCACGAAATCGCGCCCGATCAGCGGCTCGATCTCCGGCCGCGACAGAAACGCCTCCAGCCGGCGGCACCAGACGCACCAGGGAGCCTGGAGGCGGAGCAGGATGGACTTGTGCTCGGCGGCCGCCCGCGCCAGCGCTTGCGTAACCACCGTTTCCGCGTCGCGCGGCTCGGCCTTCCATTTCGTCAGGAACGCCAGCACTTTATCCGGATCGTGGGCCTGGCCCTGCTCGAGGCTGCCGGTCTCTTGTTTGGCCAGCACCTTGCCGTCCGAGTCGAGTACGACCAGGAACGGCACGCCCGTCTTTTTCAGCTCCAGCCCATAGCCGGAGACAATGTCGGTATTCTTGTCAAACCGGCCGACGTCGACCGGCACGAGCTGATATTCGGATTTCAGCAGGCGCGCGACATCCTTGTTTTCCTTGAATAACGTGTGCAGCCGGTGACACCAGGTGCACCAGTTTCCGCCCAAAAGCAACAAAACGCGCTGGTGTTCGCGCTGCGCCGCTTCGAGGGCCGTGGCAATTTGGGCTTTGGCGTCCGCGGCCGAGTCGAAAATGTCGGCGCTCCGATCAGATACCGGCGCCGTTTGAGCCTGCGGTTCCGCGGGCCGGTCGCCGGACGGCACGCCGGCTGGGTTCTGCGCCGCAGCCGATAACTGTGCGCCTACCAAAATCGCGAACAACAAACCGATGGCGGCAAACTCATTAAGTCTGAGTTGCATCGCGTTCCCTTCCATCGCGGCCGTTTCCTGGCCGTTGTAACCAACCGTACCCAAGGTCCCGCTAGTTCATTCCAGCGCCACGCGCCGCGTGCGCTTCAGCACCACCGCCCCTGAACTTCGCCCGTCGATGCGCGCCTCCAGCGGCTGCGGGAGGCGGATGTGCCGCAGGAACGGCGTTTCGCGCTCGGCCGGCTGGCTTTCCAACCAATTCCAATCGATTGACCCTTGCTTCGCATGCGGCTCGACCGTCAAGTAAGCGATCCCGAACGAGACCAGGTTCTGGAAGAAATGGCTGCCCTGCGAGGGTTCGACCAGGAAGTTGTCCAGCGTGGTCTCAACGATGATGCGGGCCGCGGATATGTCGCCCCAGTTCACCGGAATGCCCAACGCCGGCCTCGAGGAGCCCCAACGCCCCGGACCGATCAACATGCAAGACCGGTTCGCGGCCAGCAGCGCCTGGTTCAGCCCGGCCAGTTCGCCGGCGATCTCGGCCGTCCGCCGGGCGTCAAAGGCGTGCGGTTTGACATAAACGATGTCGTGCACCGAGTCGATTACGCCGTTGCCCAGGGCCCGCGGGCTGTGGCAAAGCACTTCGTCGCCCGTATGATCGCCCAGATCAACCTGGTCTATTTCGCCGTCGCTGCCCATGCACGGTCGCAGTTGCAGCACCGCCAGCTCCTTGGGGTTGGCGTCCAGATTCACCGCGAACTCGATCTCCACCGCGCGATTCATGCCCGCCTGCCCGATCCGCAGCAGCCGCCGCAGAATCGCCGCCAACGGGAACACGTCGGACTTGAGGATCTGGGCGAAAGTCACGACCGGGATGCCGGGACTATACAGGCCGTCATAGAAAGCCTGATTCTCGCGGCTCCACACGGACGCCAGCGGGGCCAGTGTGCCGTGAAGTTGAGCCTGGTCGATATCCAGTTTGACCAAACCGCGCAGCCGCTCGCGGTCGACCGCGCCGTCCGGGTGCATCAAGTCGATGGCGTAGAAGGTGCGCTGCGACTGCTTGAGAAATTCCTCGCCCAGCGCGAGCTGCGGCTGGACCTGCGGGTGGGCCGGGGAAAAACGCAGCGCAGTTTCGCCGTCCACCACCGTCTTGCCCAGCCCGAGCGCTACCAGCGCGATGCCCTCTTCGGGCCGCATCTCACCGAACGGGTAATAGTTGTATGAGCGGGCCACCCCCGCAAAGTTGGGATAGAAGTACTCGCCGTGCCGCGCCCCCACCACCGGCTCCAGCACGACCGCCATTTTCTCTTCCTCGATGCGGTGCGGCGTCATGCTCAGATAGCGGCGGGCCGAGGTGGCAAACGTACTGGCGTAGACCAGCTTGATCGCGTCGCACAGTTGCGCCAGGCGCACGCGGCCATCGGCGCTGTTATTGGGGATCATGTGGGTTTCGTAGATCCCCGCGAACGGGTGGTACTGCGAATCCTCGAGCAAACTGGACGAGCGGACCGCGATCGGTCCTTTGACCGATTCGAGGAAAGCCCGCAAGTCGCGCACCACCTCTTCCCGCAGCTTGGCCGTCAAGAAGGCCCACGTGAGCCATTCGTCGTCGTTGGTCCGCAGGGCCATCATGCGCAGCCGATTGGCTTCGAGGAATTCGTCGAAGACGTCCGTGCCGATGACCACGGAACGCGGCACCTGGATGCTGATGCCCGGGAATTCGCGCTTCAGGTCCGTGCCGGTCAGCAAAGCATCCACAAACGCCAACCCGCGCGCCTTGCCGCCCAGAGAGCCGCCGCCGATACGGGCGAAACGGCTGCCGGCGTCGAAACGCTCCCGCGAAAAGTCCTCGATCATGCCGCGCCGGTTGGCCCGCAGCGCGTCATTGCACTCGCGGATCAGGTACTGCCGCAAAGCCTCGACGTCGCCGAACTCGGAAACCTTTCGCGGCCGCAAACGTTGCGCCAGCTCGTACTCGGTGCGGGCCCGCAGCCAGTTGGAGAAATGGTTGCGCCGCGCGTGAAACTCGATCGCCTCGGCCGGCACGCGCGCCAGCACCTGCGGCAGGGAGCGCAGATCGAACGCCCGACCGACCTCCTCGCCGTTGGGCATACGAAAGACGAAATCGCCGAACCCGAAGTTCTCGAGCATGAACTCGCGCACGTCTTCCAGCAGCGTGGCGGAACGCTTGTGCAGGAACTTGGCCCCGATGGATTCGGCCACGGCCCGGTTGGCCAGATCCGAAGATTGCAGCAACGCCGGCATGTCGGGGTAGTCGGCCGTCACTTGGCGGATGAAGTCGATTCCGGCCTGCGGATCGATCTTTCCGCCGCGCGGGAAACTCACGTCGGCGATGACGCCGAACAGGTAGCGATGGTAGCGGGTGTAGTACTCCATGCCCTTTTCGAACGTCTCGGCCACCAGGATTTTGGGCCGGGCCCGCGTGCGCAGCAGCCGGTGCATGCGGTTGATGCCGTCGGCCATGACGGAGCGGGTCTGCTTGACCAGCTCGGTGTACATGATGGGCAGCAGGGACGAGCGAAAGCGGATCGAGTCCTCCACCAGAATGATCGTGCCCACGCGCGCCAGGCGCGTGTCGTGCTCCACGTTCCAGCGGTCTTCGAGGCACTTGATGATGGCCACGAAAATCTTCGTGTCGCCGTGCCAGATGTAAATGTCATCCACGTCCAGCTTGTCGCGCTGCTGGCTGACGCGCGTCAGCTCCCAGTTGCTGGAGACAAGCAGCACGATGGGCAGGTCGGGCGCGAACTGCCGCACGGCCCGGCTGAAGCTGAACACGTCCATGTCGCCGACGCGCAGCATGGTGATGATGAAGTCGAAATGCTGCTCGCGGATTGCGGCCAACGCGGCCTCGGCGGTCGAGACGCGGGTGATGTTCGGCACGTGGGTCAGGCCCAGGTCGGTGAAGTCGGCGTGCAGGGCCTCGGTGAGCAGGCCGTCCTCCTGCAGGCTGAATGCGTCATAGGCGCTGGAGACCAGCAGGATGTCCTCGACCCGCCGCCGCATGAGTTGCGGAAAGCGCTGCATGCGCCAGTCCTGCCAGGCGGAGATTGAATCCTGCTTGGGGGGGACTTCCTTGCTTGTACCGCTGCCGTCCATAACTCCCGTCTGCCATATCCGCGGCCGGAAGCGCTCACCCAGGCTCCGGCCCTGCCGCTCAGCCGATTCGCGGCCGATTGTACGCGGATTGCGGCCGAAGCGGGAGACGCCGGGATTAGCCCGGGCCCCGTCGGCCGTTCGGGAGGGATCGAGGGATTGAGGGATCAAGGGAGCGAGGGAGGCGTTCGAGGGTGCCATGCCCAAGCTGTAAGCGCGGGCATGCCGGTGCCAATCGCTTCCGTATCTGGCGCCGTTATCGCGGGGGCATGCCCGCGCCGCTACGCGGCTTGGGCATGGCACCCAAC
>JAAYXS010000201.1 GCA_012515775.1 Phycisphaerae bacterium | reverse complement strand
GAGGTGCAGGTACTCACGATCCTGCGGGTCATCGCTCAAACCGCCCTCGAGCGAGGCGCGCTGCTGTAGCGGGCCGCTGCCGATGGCCATGAGGGCCTCATAGTGGCGGTTGTTGCGTACATCAAAATCGGTTTCGACGATGGCCCAGGTATCGACAGTCGAAGTGTCCAGAGGTTCGGTCAAGCGTTCTCTCCGAGCAGAGCCGGCTCATGCCGAGCCGGGATTCCCCATTATGCCGAATCCTGCATCGTCGGCTACCTGGAGACCCTCCGTCGCCACAACGAGCCGATCCCGCCCTCGACTGGGCAAACCACGGTCGAGGTTTGAACTGTGGACGCCTTCCCGCAGGCTGCTGTAGCAGGGCGCAACCTAAGGGGCCCGCCGGTCTCCCAAACCGTTATCGCGGGCCCTCAGCTCGTTCCCCTAATTGAACGATTGAGCCGCTGCTATCCCAGTGCCTCCACGACCTCCTCGCTCGGCGCAAAACCGCGACGCAGCGTGTTTTCAGTCACCGTGCGCGGATCGCAGAACTGCACCAGGTAATCCGGACCGCCCACGCGTGCCCCAAAGCCGGACATCTTGAGGCCGCCGAACGGCTGCAGATCCGGACGCGAGCCGGTTACCTTGCGATTGATGTAGAAATTGCCGCACTCGCATTCGGCGCGAGCCTTCTCAATATTGCCCGGGCTGCGGGAGAAAATGCCGCCGGTCAGGGCGTAGTCGGTTCCATTGAAGATCTCGATGGCCTCTTCGATCGAGTGCGCGCGAATTACCACCAGCACCGGCCCGAAGATTTCTTCCTGGGCGATACGGGCCTGCGGCGGAACATCGTCGAAAATCACCGGACCGATGTAATAGCCCCCGTGCTCCTTCGTCGGCCCGCTCGCATCCACTTCGAGTACACAGCGGGCCTCCTTCTTACCCTGCTCTATGTAGCCGCGGATTGAATCGAATGCCTTGCGATCGATCACCGGTGGAATCGACGTGGCCGGGTTATCCGCCGGACCGACGCCGGCCGAGCGCACGCTTTCGATCAAACGTTCCATGAACCGATCATGCGCCGCATCCAGCACGATCACCCGCGAACAGGCCGAGCACTTCTGGCCCGCGTAGCCAAAGGCGCCGTGCATGACCGCCTTGATGGCTTCATCCAGGTCCGCGTCGGAATCAATGATGATCGCGTTCTTGCCGCCCATTTCCGGAATGAAGCGCTTCAACGCCGGCCGCGACGCAGGCGCTTCCGCAATCAGCCGGTATATGCGCAGCCCCACCTCGCGCGAGCCGGTGAATGCGACCGTCATCACTTGCGGATGCTTCGCCAGCAGTTCACCCACCACGTTGCCCGGACCGGCCAGGAAGTTGACCACCCCGCGCGGTATACCGGCCTCGCCACACATTTCCGCCAGCTTGGCGCCGACCACTTCCGCCGGGCCGGCCGGCTTGAAGACCACCGTATTACCCGTCACGACCGAAGCCGCGATCAGCCCGGCCGGAATGGCCAGCGGAAAATTCCACGGACTTATCACCGCCACCACGCCGCGCGGCGCGTAGAAATACTCGTTCTGCTCGCCGGGAATAGCGCGGCTGCGCGGACGGGCCGCCAGGCGCACCATTTCCTTGCCATAGTAATTGCAGTAATCAATGGCTTCCGAGACATCGGCGTCGGCCTCGCGCCAGGGCTTGCCGCATTCGAGCGCCTGCCACGCCGCCAGCTCAAAGCGGCGCTTTTCCAACACGCCGGCCAACCGGAAAAGCGCCTGTGCCCGCTCGTCAGGCGGCACGCGGCGCCAGCTCGTAAACGCCTCCGCCGCCGCTTTCACCGCGCGATCCACCGCCGCCGCGTCGGCCTGAACCACCCGCGCGACCACTTCCTTCGGCCGCGACGGGTTGAGCGATTCCTTCCACTGTCCGGTCGTAACGCGCTCGCCGTTTATCAACAGCGGAATGTCGCGCCCCAGCGCAGCGCGAGCCTGCTCCAAGGCCGCAGTCATCTGCCGCCGGTTCGGCTCGCGCGAAAAGTCGGTATTTGGTACGTTCTCAAAGGAATTCATTAGTGGTTCCTCGAACTCGTAGCGGACGATCGTGGGCTTCTTAAATGCCGGCGTGCGGCGGCCGGTTTCCTGCGGGTCGCGCAGCAACTCGGCCGCGGGCGTGTCGGCCGTGCGGCGCAAGAACGATTCGTTGGCCGTATTCTCCAGCAGCCGGCGGATGAAATACGCCATGCCGGCCAGCAGCGGGCCGTACGG
>JAAYXS010000200.1 GCA_012515775.1 Phycisphaerae bacterium | reverse complement strand
TTGGCATATCTGGCGATCTTTTGCATCTATATTGTCATCTGCCACGTAGTGTCATTGCGAAGAATGCGCAAGCGCCTGCTGTCCTGAATCACCGCGTATGGGCGCCTGCGCGGCTATGATCCGTGGGCCCGAAACGCACGGTTTCGGACCCACGGGTATTGGCGTGCCGTTGTGGCGAGACCGGTACCACTGTCTGCCCACTCAAGGGCTGACAGGCTCGACGGGATAGACGCTGCTCGGAGACACTGCCGCTCCTCCCACCGTGGCACGCGCGGAGAGCGGCAGAGGGGGCAGTGTGGAGGCGCCCGTGGCGTCCATCTGCCGCGTGCCGCTTCCGCCGGCGGACGAGGTCACCGTGACGCTGCCCGGCGGCACCGCCACGTCCGGCACGACCAGGCGCCAGGAGGGGGACATCGTGCCGTAGCCGACCACGGTCAGCGTCGGCCGCGGCAAGGTGTCGCTGGAGGTGGCGTCTATGGTCAGAACATGGTTCGTTGCGTCGTAAAGGGCGCGGGTCACGTGCACGGCGTCGACCAGATTGGTTGTCAGCGTGGTGGGTAGACTACTCGGCGGGTTGGTCCCAGTGACCGCAACGGTGGCGGGTAACGGCGTCTCGGCCCCAACCGGGAGCCGCGCGAAGTAGTTGCCGGTTCCATCGGTGATCATCGGCACATCGACGATGGTGGGACCGGCATTGACGATCAGAGTGGCCGTCGGGACGGCGGTCGCGTATACGTCGATGAACTTGCCAAGTGTATTGCGGCTATACGTCGCACGGTCCAGGCGCATCGGTGTGGGAGTCTGCCCGTCGAAGTGCTTTCCGCAAAGCTGAAACAGCTCGGTCTGGACGAAGTTGTTACCCGCGCCGTCCAGGTCGGCGCCGGGAGGCCCCTCGATGCGGAAGAAGTTGGTTCCGAAGGGGCTGCCGGTGACGGTCTGGTCGACCTGTGGATTTCCGATGTAGCCGGCCGGCGGCGGCGGATTAACGGCCCGCAGATACGGTCCGATGGCGCCTCCCAACACGCGTGAGAAGTCGGGCGTAATGCCACCGATGTCGGAAGTGTAGTTGATGCCCCGGTCCCCTGCGGCCCGGTTAGGAAAGAAATTCACGCCGTACGGATGAATGACGGTATAGTCGCCAGGCACCGGAGTATCGATGCGAATCCGAACGCGTGCGAACACAGTCTGGTCGCCGTCGATAGGCTCGTCAGCTGCGTATGCGGCTTCCACGGCGAGGACGAGCCGGGCGTCACGGTTGCCAGGCAGTGTAATGCTCGATTCCGCGGACATATAGAAGGCTTCGGCGCCGAAACCGACTACGGCGCTGAACGGAAATTCGGGATCAACCGGGTCGAACAAAGACAGACCTGTAGAGCCGTCTCCGTCCAGCCCGATCTGCAGGGCGACGCCGTTCCAGTCCTGAATCCATTGTGGGAAACCCTTGACGGGGTCGATGGGGCCGACTTCCGCCAGTCCCGGTTGAGCTTGCGCGACCGTCGCTATGAGCAGCGAGGCGGTCATTGCGGCCACGATGTGTAAAGTCCTGGTCATTGTGTTTTCTCCTAGTTTGGCACCCGAGCTTTTACGGTGTAACGACAAATGGAATCCGGGCCGTCATAAGCACGACTTCCGGCGTCCCGGGTACTTGACCGCGCGTATCGATGAACTGCACCGTGGCAAACGAGTCGATCGGCTGTGTCGGACGGATCAAAGCGTCGAAGCGCCGCGCCGTGCTGAGGTGGAAAGGTACACCGGCCGGCAAAATGAAGGCCGAGTTGTACAGCCCGAACGGCGGCACTCCCAGGGCCCGGCCGTCCATGGCAATGATCACTGCGTCGACGGGCAAGGTCACGCTGATGGAGTTGTACGCGGCGTCGATGCAGCGCACCAGAATCGTCTGGCCGACGCGCGCGTTGACCGAAATCTGCGAGCCGGACACGCCGCTGTTCAGCTCCGGCGGAATCACCAAGCCCGGCGGGATGGCTGCGGTGCCGCCCTTATGGGCAGGCACTGCGACGCCCGTGATGAACCAGTAATCGGCGTTGAAGTCGTTGAACGCGAAGAAATCATCGTGGCCCGGGTTCCGATCGAACTCGTCGTCCACGCCGGGCGTGCTGCCGAACCTGGGATACGTGGCCCGCGCGTCGGGCGCCAAATCGCTCCAGACTGAGTCGCGGTCGTCGGGCACCCAGAGCACTTCGACGTCGTACGGCACGGTAAAAGCGTGCGGGTCGCCATTGGCGACCCCCTCCACCGGGTCGCCGCCGATGAAGCCCGGAAACTGCGGGAACCTGGCCAAATTGGCCGCGATACGGAATTTGCCATCCGAGCAGGCCCCAATGGGTATATCGTTCAGATGATACGTGCCGTCGGGGTCAATCGAAGCGATGGACGCGAAGTACGCGTCCGGCGGCTCGATCAGCAACAAGCCGTATAGGCCATATTCGAAATGTTGCACGGTGTTGCGGTGGCAGTGGTAAAAATAGGTTCCGATGAAATTCGGCTGCCACTGGTAGATGTAATGCCCGATTTCCATCGAGCAGTGACCTACGCCATCGTTCATCGGAGTTGGTTCTATGCCGTGCCAATGGATCGTGTGCGGCGGCGGGCCGTGACCCTGGGTTTCGCAGTGAAACATGACCCCGCGCGGCACGCGTATGGTCGCGCCCGGGAAATGACCGTCGTCGGCCGGGTTGTCCCGATCCCTGAACAGAAAGAACACCAATTCCTTGAGACCGTCCCACGTTTCGATGTCGTCGCCGTGCATCAGATCGCGTTGCACCGTATGAGGCGTGGTCACGCGGTCCAGGTATCCGGCCGCAAGCATGACTTCCGGGACCGGGTTGTTCGGCTCTACAAATTCCGGCGTGTCCGGGCTTTCATTCGGCGGGTCGAACATCTTCGCCCAATGCCCCTCCATTCCAATCACTGACTGCCGCGGTATATGAAAAGCTGGCATCTTCATCTCCATTCTGGCATAACGTTCTCAAAGTGCATCACCACTTGGCCGTCCCCTGGGGGTACTCCCCGATCGGCGGCGCCGCCGGTCCGGTGGCCTCGGGGCCGTGCCCCTCGTGCTCGCCCCCGGCGGGGAAGGTCGTGGCACCGCCGGGAGTGTTGCGATCGCCGGTGAAGTCGATCCCGCAGACCAGCCCGCAGTTGTAGTTGCCGCCCTGAGACGTCTGGGAGGGTTCGGAGTGGTCGTGCATTGGGTAGCACAAGGGCGACAGCTGCACGCTTAGATCGATTGGCTCGCCGGCCAGGTCCAGCCCCATGCGCTCGCCGATGGCCGGGATGAAGAGGGCCAATTCTTCGTTGGGCGGCCACGTGGTTCCGCCGCCGGCCGTGGGAAGCCCCGGATCAGCACGGCCGATCCCGCGTTGGTTGGGAATATCCGGCGGCCGCATGAACGGAACGGCCCAGTCGAACGTATCCATGGGGCGTGCGGTGAACGTGTCTACCCACAGGGGATTCTTCTGAACGGCGCCATTAAGGGCCAGCAGGTAAACATGATTGCCGTGGATGTGCATGGAATGCGTCCACAAGCCGGCATTGAGAACGCGAATTATTACCGGCTCGCCGACGCGGTTGTTCGGGCAAAGATGCGGGCTGTTATGCGCGAAGTGCCCGGACTGGCCGTTAATCGTGAAATACTGTGGTATTCGATTATCGCCGGTCGGGCTGAATGGGTCGCGCAAGAAGGCCTCCATGAACTGATCCCCAGGGTATATCTCCCCTGGCGGCAGCTCGCCGACCTCGGCGAACAGATTCGGGCTGGCTTGGTGCAACAGCCAGACGTATTGCCTGAAAGCCAGAGTGTGGGTGTCGTGGTCACCTTCTTCCCAGGCCAGGCCCGGCCACCACGGAGCGCTTCCGAAGTCATCGAACAGCCGCTGCACCGCGGCGGTCGGAACGACA
>JAAYXS010000199.1 GCA_012515775.1 Phycisphaerae bacterium | reverse complement strand
GCGCACTTCATCCCGGCGCTGCTCCAGCCGGTAAATGTCCGCGTACGAATGTAACAGGCCCGCCTCGAGCAGCTTCCCGACCATCACTTCCCCCAGGAGCGCGATGTCCATCTGGTCGCGGCCACAGAAAAATTTCAGCCGCTCGAATCGCTGCGCCGGGCACTCGGGATTGATGCAACGCAGGTACACGCCCCCCTCATCCTGTTGCACTTCGCCGCCGCATTCCGGACAACGCTCCGGCGGCTTCACCGGCTCAGCCGTCTTGGGCCGGACGGCCGTGTTGACCGCCATTACCTGCGGAATTATTTCGCCCGCCTTCTCGACCGTGACCGTGTCGCCCTCGCGCACGTCCAGCCGCCGCACCTGGTCAAAATTGTGCAGCGTCGCCCGCCGCACGGTCGTGCCGGCGACCAGCACCGGCTCCAGGTTCGCCACGGGCGTGATCGTCCCCATTTTTCCGACGTGCATACCCACTGATAACACGCGCGTGGTCGCTTGCTCGGTGGCGTACTTGTAAGCGATGCACCAGCGCGGCGACTTGCTGGTCGAGCCCAGCCGCTTCCGCTGCTCCAGATCATCGACCTTTATCACCAGCCCGTCAGTATCGAAGTCGAGCTGCTTCCGCTGCGAGTCCCACTCTTCGACAAAGGCGATTACCTCTTCAACCCCGGTGCATAGCCGCAAATACCGGCTGATCGGCAGGCCCCATTCGCGGAAACGCTCGTAGAGCTGCATCGACTTAGTAACGCCCGCCGGCAACGGATCGATCAAGCCGAAGCTGTGCGCCGTGAATGCCAGTCCGCGCCGCGCGACAATCCGCGGATCAAGCTGTTTCAGCGTCCCGGCCGTCGCGTTGCGCGGGTTGGCAAACGGTGTTTTGCCCGCCTTTGCCAGGCGGCGATTGTTCTCGTCGAAGTCCGGCCGCGGCCAATAGACTTCACCGCGCGCCTCCACAATATGCGGCCAACCGCTGCCGCGTAGCCGCAACGGCACACTGCGGATTACGCGCAGGTTCTGGGTGATGTCATCGCCGACGCGCCCGTCGCCGCGCGTCGCCCCGCGTACGAACGAGCCGTCTTCGTAGCGTAGTGAAACCGCCACGCCGTCGATCTTCGGGTCCACCGCGTACGCGACCGTCTCAACCCCCAGCGTGCGCCGCACGCGCTGATCAAACGCCCGCAGTTCATCGGGCGAATACGTGTTGTCGACCGAGAGCATGGGCACGGCGTGCTCGACGTGCTCGAAGCCCTCCAGCGGCCGCTCCCCCACCCGCTGCGTTGGCGAGTCGGGCGTGATCAAATCCGGAAATTGCAGCTCCAGCTCGGCCAGTTCGCGCAGCAGAGCGTCGTAATGCTCATCACTGATTTCCGGCTGGGCCTCAACGTAGTACAAGTGGTCGTGCCGCTGAATCTCGGCCCGCAAGACGGCGATACGCTCGGCGGCGGCGGCGCGATCCATGACTATGGCTGCCCGGCGCCTGCCCCCGTCTGCGGCACGAACCCCGGCGTAAAGCGCGGCGCGCTCGCGGACGGACGAATCGTCACATCCATGGCCAGGTTGGACACACTCACACGCCCCGCCCCCGAACGCTGCTCGCGAATGTCCACCGCCGCCTGTCCGGCGATGAAGACGTTGACCGCTTCATTGGGCAGCAGCGTCAGCGTGAACTGCGACGATGCGCTGGCTGTCCCTTGCGCCGGGCCATTCGAGGTCTCGTGCGTAAACAGCGTGATGTCCCGCACCAGCCGGCCCATGTTGGTGCGTGCATATAGTTTCAAGCCGACTTTGGCGTCGGCGAAGGCGGTCTCGGGCGTGGCCGAGGCGCTGTAGGCGTACCCCAGTCGTATGACGAACTCAAAGTCGGCCACCTGCCCGGTCTCGTTCGCGAAAGAATGCCCGAGCTGAAAGAGCCCGCTGGCCTGCCCGCCGCTGGTGACTTCCGCCCACGCGTCAGCATTGCCCGTCGGCGTGACGGTGGCGTCAGACTGGGCGGTCCCGCCCAGCCCGGCTTGCCGGCTGGACTGCGGCAGCGCGATCGAAAACGGTTGCTCGGCCGGAATGTGCAGCGTTATGCCCTCGGCGCGCCGCACCGGCAGCGGCTTCGGGCGATCCTCCAGCTCGCTACCGAACCGCCCCGCCCCGCAGCCACCCAAGACGAGCACCAGGCCGAAAACCGGGACCACGGTGCGGACCGCTCGAAAGCCGGTCCCACAAAGCCGCAAAGGCAAGCGCATTCTGTCCACTCGCATTCCGAACCTCCCGCACTGACCGCACAGAAAGGAATTGAAACGTGGGGCGGCGGTTGGAGCAAGTGCCGGCTGAATTATGCAGAGTAGGTCCCGGCCAAAACATGCTGACGGGTCGAATTTGAGGGAATTCTGGTCTGGGCCTTTCGGGATCGAAAGCGGCATGGGAGAGCAAAACGCCGGCTCCGCCGCACTCAGGTAAGAACCCCGCCCCCACGATGCGCGCGGCCGGCCACACTGATTTCGATAACCTTCAGCAAGCCTTCAGCCGCGTTAGCCGGTCGGCAAGCCGGCCACTTGCAGCGCACGCTCCACCTTCTGGTCTGGGTGCATGTCGCCCGGCATCTCGCCGAAGTCGCCACGCAGGGCCCGCAGCGCGCTGCGCTCCTTTTCGATTTCATCGCGCGTGCGCGTTCCCAGGCGGCGCAAGGCCAACACCGGAGGAGCCCAGCCGCGGACGGCGTGCATCAACAGGAACCCGGATGCAATGTACGGTAAGGGGCGCAACAACCGGAACGCGCGGCCCAGTATCAAAGAGCCGAGAATAATTCCGGCGGCATTGGCCTGGAACCTGCGGCTGAGATCCCATTCCTGATCCAACTGTCGTAATCGCTCCTCGATCCGTTCCGGGTGCCGGGCGTAGTGCATCACCTGGCACTCGATCTGCTGCTGCATCTGCTGTTGGATGCGGGCGTCCATCTCCTCCCCGAAACGCTGCATGCGCGACTTAGCGCTTTCCAGTTGCGTGATCACGTGATTACTCCTGACGGGCTGATCGGCAAGCCGGGTTTGGCGCAGGCAGCCTCGTCAGTGCTAATTTTCGATGCGCCCCTGAAAGCGCGCTGAAATTGGCGTGACTGCGCGGTTAGTGCTCGGGCTTTCTTTCGGCCGCCTGAAACTTGACTCGCAGGTTCTGCTCGCGGCCATCGCGCAAGACAACGATGTCTGCCTCGTCACGCTGGTCGAATCTCTCGAGCACGCGCATGTAGGTGTAGATGTCGCGAATGTCCTCGCCCGCGATCTTCATCACGCGATCACCATTCTGCATGCCCGCAATCGCCGCCGGGCTGCCTTCGATTACGGTTTGCACTAGCATGCCCGGTTTGCCGTCGCCCGGCACGTCCGGAATCACGCCCAGCCGCACACGCAGCTTCGCGCGCGAAGGCTTGGAGTCGGAGTCTTGCGTGCTGCTCGCGTCCTGCCCGGCCTCCTTCTTCTCCTCGACCGCCGGCCTGATTTCCTCTTCTTCACGCGCCTCGGGCGGCGGCTCCGTGTAAGCCGGCCCGGATTCCATGTTGGCCAGTTCGGCCAGAACGCCGTAGCATAGTCGCAGCACCTTCGCGGCCCCCTCAGCGTCTATGAGCTGCCAGTCATCTTCGGGCCGATGGTACTCCTTGTGGACGCCGGTAAACGCGAACAGCACGGGGATACGCCGGGCTGCGAACGGCGCGTGATCGCTGCCGCCGGCCATCAGACCGCCGGTGCGGCAGTTCAGTCCAACCTGCCCGGCGTACTTCTCAATCAGCCCCGCGAATTCCGCCGCCGTAGGAGCGCCTAACATCGAAAACTTTCCCGAGCCGGCGCGGCCGATCATGTCGAGGTTGATCATGGCGCGGATGTCGTCGAAAGCGACGGTAGGGTGCTCGACAAACTCGCGACTTCCGCACAGGCCCAGTTCCTCGCCGTCAAACGCGATGAAGAGCACGTTGCGCCGCAGCTTTGTAGCCTCTGACGCGGCTCGGGCCAACTCGATCACGCCCGCCGTGCCGGAAGCATTGTCGTCCGCGCCATTGTGTATCTGGGGCGTGGGGTCGTTGCCATGCATTGAGGGCTGTATGCCCAGATGGTCGTAGTGCGCGCCCACCACGATGGTCTCGC
>JAAYXS010000198.1 GCA_012515775.1 Phycisphaerae bacterium | reverse complement strand
TTGTTCATGCAGCTTTTGCTGCTGCTGCTCTTCAAGGGGCGGTACGTATGGGCGGCGCTGGTCGCCGCTCTGTACGTGCAGCTCTACTTGGGCGCGGTCATGTTCGGCCCGCTGCTGGTGGGGCTATATGCGCTGGCGCAGGTGTTGGGGCCGGCCGACGACCGGCGCTTTCCATGGCGCATGGTGGCCTGGACGGCGGGCGGGTGGGCCCTGGGTGTCGTGAGCTACCCGTACTTCAGCGGCATGCTCGAATTTCTGATTCTGCAGGTCACTAAGACCGGTCTGGCGCCGGATATCGAGGTGGGGCAGGAGTGGAACCCCTACGTGAATACGTGGTGGTTCCTGTCGATGTCGGCCGTGCCGGCGGTGGTGTGGGCGGGCGCGGTATGCCTGCGGATGCGACGCGGGCCACGGCTGAACGCCCAGGAGCTGGCGCTGCTGCTGATCAATTTCGCGTTTCTGCTGCTGACGTTCAAGGCGCGACGTTTTATCGAATACTGGCCACCGTTCTGCGTGCTCAGTGCGGCATATCTGAGCGCCCCGGTACTGGTGGGCTTGCCGGCGCTCATTCCCACGCTGCGGCCGGGCGAAACGCTGCGCAGAAACTGGACCGCCTGGCCGATTCTGGGCCTGGTGGCGGCGTGCATCGGCTACTTGCTGTGGAAGGGCAGTGACCGGCCGGACGCCCCGGCTGTGCTGGCTGATTGGCGAAGCTGGGCCGCGATGCTGGCGCTGCTGCTGTTGCCCGCGCTTACACAGGTCTGGGCGACGCAGCGCTCGGGCGAGCACGGTCAGGTTCCGGTCTTGCGCCTGGCGGCGCTGCCGGCTACGGCGGCGGTGGTGTTCGGCTGCCTGGCATTGTTAGTGCATTTCAAGTTCGGCTTGCAGAATCTGCCGGCGGCGCGGCTTGGTGCGCGCCCGCTGTGGTGTCTTGTGGCGGCGCTGTACGTGATCGCCCCGGCCGCGTATTACCTGACGCGCCGGCCGGCGGAAGCGTCGCAATCTGCGCCAGTCCTCGTCCCGACGGCCGCGATTGTTCTGGTTGGGCTGGGATTGTTCGGCGCGACGCTGTCGGTCGGGTCGAGTCAGATCAGGTCGGTGAGCGAGCAGATGCGCACCGGGTTCAACTTGCCGGCGATGCGCGAGGCGCTGAAGTTCGTCGAACAGAATTCCAATCCTGGCGATATTGTCTTTACGGATGATTGGGACATATTCCCCGCCTACTTTTACCATAACTCTCACAATTACTACATCGTCGGCCTCGATCCTAAGTTCACACACGCGCGTCGCCCCGATTTGTGGGAACGCTATATGCGCATCACCCGCGGTGAGACGCCGAAGAAATCTGTAGTCAAGTTGACAGCGCCCGACGGCCAGACGCGGCAGGAGTCTTTCAGCATTGATCTGAAAGACATTCGCACCGAGTTTAAAGCCCGCTTCGTGATCTGCGATGACGATCATCAGAGCTTTGCGAGCAAGCTGGCCCGCGACCGCAATCTGGCCGAGCTGGTCTACCCTTGCAAGACCTACGCCGCCTGCCGCAACGCACCGTTCCTGGTGTTCCGCATCCGCGACGCGGATGAGCCAGCGGTTGCTCCCGCCACGGCGCCGGCTCCGGACTTGGAAGGTCACGTGTACCTCAGTGCGCTGGAACCAGTATCGGCCGATCAGGGCTGGGGCGAGCTGACGAGCGATGCCAGCGTTGAGAATCGCCGGCTGCGCCTGCGCGGAACTACTTACCGCCGCGGCATCGGCACGCATGCGCCTTCCAAACTGCTGTACAACGTGCCCGCCGGCTACGACTGGTTTGAGGCCGTTGTGGGCGTGGATGATGAAACTGAAGGCCGGGGCAGCATCGTGGCCGCGGTGTATCTCGACGGCACGCGGGCTTTCGAAAGCCCGGTGCTGACGGGCGACAGCGAGCCGGCTGTCGTGCGGATTCCGCTGGCCGGCGCGCGACAGATACTACTGGTGGCCGAGACCACTGCCGATGGTCAACGCTTCGACCACGTCGATTGGGCGGATGCGCGCTTCATGCACAAACCTGGTACGGCCAGTCAGGCCGCGCAGCCGGCGGCCAACGCCGGCGAGGAGCCCGGGAAAGAAGCAATCACGCCAGGAGCGCCGTGATGAATTCGACCAAACCCGAGGAACTGGAGCCGGCGGCTGCGATGGGCCCCTTAGCCGATTCGGCGATAGTTTCCGACATATCACCCGAGCCAGGCAGCGGCTCGCAGCACGGCGATCGCCGACGGCCTTGGGTTGTCGCGGCCGCATTGGCCGGCATTCTGCTGGTCGGGCTGGCGATGCGGATATGGATCGTCGCCACGCCGGGACTGGGGCTGCAGGACGATCTGCGCATCTTCAGTCATTGGTCGCGTCATCTCGCAAGCGATGGGTTGGCAAGGTTCTATGCTACCCAACAGTTCTGCGACTACCCGCCGCTGGGGGTGCTCGTCTTTTACGCGGTGGGCAAGAGCACTGCGGCAATCGGCGGGGGCTCAGCTTCCGAAGAGTTGCTGCACATCATCCTCAAAATACCCGCCTGTCTCGCTGATTTGGCAATGGCGCTCTTGCTATTCGTGGAAGCCCGTCGGCTGCTGGGCAGTCGAGCCGGTTTGGGGGCCGCGGCACTGTACTTTTTGAACCCGGTGGCGTTTTACAACTCAGCCTACTGGGGACAAGTCGACGCCATTTACACATTTTTCGCGTTGCTCGCCGTGGTTCTCATGGCCCGGCGGCATTGGTACCTGGCGGGTGCAGCGGTGGCGGCCGGTTTGCTCGCCAAGTTCCAGACAATCGCGTTCGTGCCGCTGCTGCTCTTCGAGACCTACCGCCTGGGCGGCTGGCGCGCGATTGCCGGCAAGCTCGTCGCCGCTGTGGCGCTGGCGGCCGTGGTAACCACGCCGTTCACGCTGACGGGCACGCTCGGCGAGGTGCTTCAGCGCGGCTATGTCAACGTGATTGGACAGTACAAGCAGCTTTCGAAGGGCGCCTTTAATACGTGGACATTGGTGGCGCCCGCTGACACGACCGACGCGGCCGCCCCGGTCGTGCTGACACGCATTGCGGCCGCGGGGCAGACTGAGATACCCGCCGGCTCATCGTGGTTGCTGGCACTGACCTGGCGACGGATTTCGCTGCTGGTATACGCCCTGAGCGTGGCGGTTGTGCTGGCGATCTACTCGCTGCGCCCCGGACCAATCGCCCGCTACGCTGCAGCCGCACTGCTCGGCCTGGCGTTCTTCCTGTTCCCGACCGAAATGCACGAGCGTTACGCGTTTCCCGCGCTGGCCTTCCTGGCACTGTGGGCCGTGTCGGGCCAATGGAGAGAGCGGGC
>JAAYXS010000197.1 GCA_012515775.1 Phycisphaerae bacterium | reverse complement strand
CCCTGGCAACGATCGCTCGCCCTCCGGGCGAAGATAGAAGTTGGTTTTTATTGTCTACCAGGGACTGTGTCCCTGGAACGTTCGCTCGCCCTCCGGGCGGAAGTTATTCACTGCCTACCAGGGACTGCGTCCCTGGCAACACTCGCTAGCCCTCCGGGCGAAAAGAGGAGATGTTCAATGTCCGCGTACCAGGGACTTCGTCCCTGGCTACGTTCGCTCGCCCTCCGGGCGAAGACAGAGTTGGTTTTTCTTGTCTACCAGGGACTGCGTCCCTGGCAACGCGCGTTCGCCCTTAGGGCGGAAACAGAAGGGAGCCCGGCTCGACACCGGGGGCGGTAGCTATTTCACCGCCCGGCGCAGGTCTTCGGCCTTGTTCGTCCGCTCCCAGGTGAATGTTGGCAGCGGGCGGCCGAAGTGGCCGTGGCGGGCCGTTTCTTTGTAGATCGGGCGGCGCAGGTCGAGGTATTCGATGATGCCGCGCGGCGTCAGGGGGAACAGCTCGCGGACCAGGCGGGCCAGCGATTCCTCGCTCACACGGGCCGTGCCTTCCGTGTTCACCGACACGCTGACCGGTTCGGCCACGCCGATTGCGTAGGCAAGTTGAACTTCGCAAACCTCGGCCAGCTCCGCGGCCACGATGTTCTTGGCGATGTGCCGCGCCATATAGGCGGCCGAGCGGTCCACCTTGGTCGGGTCCTTGCCCGAGAAGGCGCCGCCGCCATGCCGTCCGCGTCCGCCATACGTATCGACAATGATCTTCCGCCCGGTCAGGCCCGCGTCGCCGTGCGGCCCACCGATTTCGAACCGGCCGGTGGGGTTCACGTGGACGATAATGTCGTCGTGCCACCAGTCATTCAGCACCGGCTTAAGAATGTGCTTGGCCACCTGCTGCTTGAGCGCGCCCTGCTTTTCGTTCCAGGAGCGGTCGTGCTGGGTGGCAAGCACGACCGTATGGACGCGCACCGGCCGACGGCCCTCGTATTCCACCGTCACCTGCGACTTGGCGTCCGGCCGCAGTCCAGCGATCAGCCCTTCGCGCCGCGCGTGGACCTGCTGCTCCATGATGCGATGCGCCAGGTGAATCGGCAGCGGCATCAGCTCCGGCGTCTCCCGACAGGCGAAGCCGAACATCATGCCCTGATCGCCCGCCCCATCGCGATCCACGCCCATGGCGATGTCCGGCGACTGCCGTTTGATCGATGTCAGGACGCTGCACGATTCGTAGTCGAACGCCATGTCGCCGGAGACGTAGCCGATTTCGCGGATGGTCTCGCGGACGACGTCGGGGATCTCGACATACGCCTGCGTGGTGACTTCGCCGGCCACGATCACCATGCCGGTCGAGACGAGGGTTTCGCAGGCGACACGCGAGTATTTGTCCTGCTCCAGCATGGCGTCGAGAATGGCGTCCGAAATCTGGTCGGCCACCTTATCCGGGTGACCCATGCTGACGGACTCAGACGTAAACAGATAGCGTTTGGCCTCAGTGGACTGCGGCGACAAGCGGGGCTCCTTCGTGTCGGTCGGAACTCGGCTGAACTTTCAGTACTGAGGTATGTTATCGAACCCAGACCGCCGGCACAACTTGGCCCCCTGGCTAATGGCGCGGGTATGGGGCGCGGGTGCCATGCCCCCGGGGGGCGGCAGCACGATAAACGGAGTTGCGGCGTCGGGTACGGAGGCCGTTGGCGGGGGCATGCCCGCGACAGTAGGCGCGGGGTTGGTGCCAGCGGTTGCCTCCGTGTTTGATGCCGTTAGCAAGGGGCATGCCCGCGCTTAGAGCTTGGGCATGGCACCCTACGCCGTTGGCAACGGCATGCCCGCGCTTAGAGCTTGGGCATGGCACCCTACGCTCAAGAAGCCGCGCCCCCGAAGAAGCCGTCATTCCAGAAAAGAAGAGGCCGTCATCCCAGAAAAGAAGAGGCCGTCATTCCAGAAAAGAAGAGGCCGTCATCCCAGAAAAGAAGAGTCCGTCATTCCAAAAAAAAGAGAGAGCCCGAGCTCGCCGTCACTCGGACCCTCAAACCAGGCTGTCCGCTTATCGAGCGGAGACCCACAGCCTTACTCAAAGGTATCGTTAGTCGGCCGAGCCGCGCTCAGTAAAACGACCGAACCTTGCCGGCGTCCGGCCGATTCTTGCCGCGCGTCCCGTAACTTCTCCGCTGATAGGCCCAGGAGCGCCGCCGCATCTCGGCTTAGGAGCCGGCCCGCGCGTCTCCGTTAAAACCCCCTGTATATCCGCTTAGAAAACCCCCTGCATCTCCGAAGGGATCCCCCTGCACCTCCGCTTAAAAAACCCCCTGCATCTCCGCTTAGGACGCCATGCGCCGCCAGGCCGCGTCGATCTCGGTCAATGCGTCGCGGCAGCCGGCGCGCACGATCGCGTCTGCCAGGTACGACAGCTCGGTCGCGTTGGGATTCACCTCGATCACCGCCGCCCCCATGGATTTGGCCACGCCCGCCAGCGAAGCCGCGGGCTGCACCACTCCGCTGGTGCCGATCAGCAGGAACACCTGGCAGCGGCGGGCCGCATCGAACGCCGCCTCGATCGCTTCGCCCGGCAGCGGCTCGTTGAACCACACGACCCCCGGCCGCAGCCTCTTCTGGCATAAGGGGCAGGCGGGATCCGGCCCCAGATCTTCGAGCCCCTGCACCTGGTAATCGCAGAAGGTGCAGCGCGCCACGTCCAGCCGCCCGTGCAGCTCGAGCACATTCTTCGAACCGGCGCGGTGGTGCAGCCCATCGATATTCTGCGTCACCAGCACGAAATCCGGCACGCGCTGCTCCCACTCGGCCAGCGTGATGTGCCCGGCGTGCGGCTGAATCTTCGCCAACTCCTGGCGCCGCCAGCGATACCACGCCCAAACCTTCACCGGATCGCGGCGAAACGCTTGCGGAGTGGCCAACTCGTCGGGATTAAATTTGGACCACAGGCCGGTTTCATCATCGCGAAACGTCGGCATCCCCGACTCGGCCGACATGCCCGCCCCAGTCGAGACGCAAACCGATTTCGCCTGCATCAGCAGCACGGCCGCCTGTTTGATTGCTTGAGAGTCCATGCGGGGAAGTTTAGGCGGCTCGCCCGCGGCGTAAAGGCGCGGGCGACCGGCGGCTGCCCATCATCTCAGTACCGGCCGATACAGCGAATCCCGCTCGACCGGCTCGTATCCGGCCTCCAGAATGAGGCGGCGAATCTGGTCTACGGTCAATTCCTGGCGATTGGTGCCGCGGCCCTCGCGCTTGGTGATGTCGTACCACACCACCGTTCCGTCGAAATCGTTCACGCCCCAGTTCAGCGCCACCTGCGCCAGCTTGGGCGAATGCATTATCCAGAAAGCCTTGATATGCGGGAAGTTGTCCAGCATGAGGCGCGCGATCGCCAGCGTCTTCAGGTCGTCCAGGCCCGTCGGACCCGGCAAGTGCGCCAGTTCGCTCCGCTCCGGAACGAAGGGCAGCGGCACGCAGCATTGAAACGCAGCGCGGCGCGGGTCGGCGGCCTTGAGGCGCAGCGATTCGTCCTGGTGCTCGCGCAGCTTGAGCAAATGTTCGATCCGCTCGGCGACCGTCTCAATGTGCCCGTACAGCATGGTCGCGTTCGAGGGAATGCCCAACTCGTGCGCCGTTCGGTGAACGTCGAACCAGTGCTTCTCGCCGACTTTGTTCTTGAAGGCCTCAGCGTGCACCCGCTCATCAAACACTTCAGCGCCGCCGCCCGGCAGACTATTCAGCCCCGCTTCGCGCAGGGCCGTCAGAACCTCGGCCACGCTCATTCGCGGCCGTGCGATGCGCGTGAAGTGCACGATCTCGATCGCCGTGAAGGCCTTGATGTGAATGTCCGGGCAGCGCTGGCGGATCGCGCGGCACATGTCAATGTAGTACGAAAACGGCAGTTTCGGATGCAATCCGCCTACGATGTGTATTTCGGTCGCGCCGCGCTGCGCCGCTTCCGCTGACAACTCCGCAACCTGCTGCGGCGAGAGTTCATACGCCTGCCCCGCGTCCGGCTGCCCGTACGGTCGATAGAAAGAACAGAATTTGCAGCGTAACACGCAATAATTAGTGTAGTTGATATGGCGGTTAATATTGAAAAACACGCGCCGCCCGTGCCGAGTGCGACGCACGTGATCGGCCAGCTCACCGAGCGTGAAGATGTCACGCGTCTGGTAGAGCGCCAGCCCGTCCGCGCGGCTGAGGCGCTCGCCGGCCAGTACTTTCCGCCGAATCGACTCCAGTGTCGAATCCATCGCTCGCTTGACGCCTTCGCTCATGCGCGCTATCTCCTGTTCAACCCCGGGGCCGGGCTGTGGCGAGGATTTTAACGTGAGCAGACATAAGCATGACCGCGGCGGACAGAAGAACGAAAATAATTCCGGCGACTCGGAAACGCCTCCGAAGAGCGAACACGCCCCGCGCTATCTACAACTCCTGGCGTTGCCGGGAATCATCATCCTCCTCCTCGTGGTGATCGGAGTGGTTCTCTATTTGCTCTACGGCCGCGACACTCAGCCGTCGGGAACCGAGGAGATTTCCGCTCCGCCGCCCGTTTCAGCAGCACCGGCCACGCCAGCGGCACAGAAGCCGCGCGCGCCGGCTTTCGAGGCGCAGGCCATGGCCGGCCAACGGGTTGCATTTCCAAGCACTTACAAGGGCAAGCTGGTGATGGTTGATTTCTGGGCCACCTGGTGCGCGCCCTGCATAAGCGAATTACCCAACATCGTTGAGACGTACAACGCCTTTCACGAGCGGGGCTTCGAGGTGCTGGGCATCGCGCTCGAAAAGAGAACCCCACCGGCGGAAATCCTGCGATTCGTTCAGAAAAGCAACATGCCCTGGCCGCAAGTTTATGAGGGCGCTTGGGACATCGCGGGCAAATTCGGCGTTCGCAACATCCCGGCCGCCTTTCTGGTCGATGGCGACACCGGGCAATTGCTGGCCAGCGGCGAAGCTCTCCGTGGCCCACGTCTGCGCGCTACCATCCAGAAATTCCTTGAGCAGAAGAAAAGGGAACCACAATGACGGAAAACGAGCCCACCGCCACGCCGCAGACGTTCGATTTCGCCACCCTTGCAACCGCACTGGCGTTGTTCCGCATCGATTGCCGCCGCTACCCGACCACTGACGAAGGGCTCCGCGCTTTGCTCCAGCCGCCGGCGGAAGCCGATGTTCGGCAGCGTTGGCAGGGACCCTATATCGAACATGCAGGGCAACTGCAGGATCCGTGGGGACACGATCTTCAATACATTTGTCCCGGCAGCCACAATCCGTTCTCATACGACCTGTCCAGCGCCGGCCCCGACGGGCGGCATGGCAGCCCGGACGATGTCTGCAACTGGCGAAAGGACGCCCCGTCCGTCGCCCCGCCGGCTGCTGGCTAGGTAGCTGGCGCGCGGCTCAAGCGCTCGGCGCGTTGGAAAGCAAGAGGTGGAGTGTGCCTGCTGGCTTGCATAATCCGTTTTGGATCACCCCTGTCGCCGCAGGGGGTCTGCTCGTCATTATTGGAATTTTGATCTTCAGCAAGCCCGAATTGCTGGCCTACTTTGTCGCGGGGGTGTTCATGGCGGCTGGAATCGCTCTGATCGCCTTCGGCGTGCGCATGCGCGGGCGGGTGACGTATCACCGCATAGACCCCAACCGTGAAGACGATGTGATGTTCCCGTAGCGCCCCACCGACAGGCCCGCGGCTCAGGTCCTACCGAACCCGAGCCGCCGGCGGTGCAGGTTCTCACCCGCCGCCCGCTTGCTCCAGTGCAAGCTCCATGGCCGCCTGCATTACGGCACTCAGCAACGATGAGGAAACGTCAATCACCCCGTCCTGAACCGTTGCCTGGAGCGTCTTGTCGCACCCGGTCACGCCGGCCAGGCCGATCACGCACAGCAACATGGCGGCCGCCCACTTCATTCGCCGAGCTAAGCTCTTGCGCATT
>JAAYXS010000024.1 GCA_012515775.1 Phycisphaerae bacterium | reverse complement strand
GGGCGCCGTAGCGGTGCTGTATCTGATCGGCCGTGGTGAGCACCAGCGCCAGATCGCCGCTCTCCACGCGCACGATCTGGCCGTGCTCGTCGGTGTAGATACGGCTGGGTTGGGCGACGAAGCCTTCGCGCGTCTCGAACACGTAGGTTCGTCCGCCGCGCGGCCCGGGAAGGTCGACCGGGCCCAGCGGCTCAATGGTGCAGATGATCAGGCCGTGCGTCTCCGAGTCGTAAATGGCGAAGGCATAGGTTTCAAGGGGTGCGTCCAACAGCAAGCGCGGCAGCAGGCGCACCCAGGCCAAGGCGAGGTAGCGCGGTCCGATGGGCAGCGGCGGGCGCGGTTCGGGCAGTTCTGCATCGAGGTTGGTGCTGAAGCTCGACACGAGAGCGTTCCCTTCGCGCACGCACTGGTCAAGCTGGATGAACAGGCGCTGCGAGGGCACGTCCGGCGCGGGAATCTGCGTAGAGTGATTCTCGATCAGCTCCTTCGTCAGGTCGGTACTGCTGAACATGTCGAGCACGGTCTGCCGCACGGTGCCGTCGTCCGCAAAGCGCCAGACTTCCTCGTGCACGCGCAGCCCGGGCACGAGATTGGGCGAGTAACGCGGGTCACCGATGCTGCGCCGCTCGCGCCGCGCCCAGCGCGAGACATACCCGATCGACTTGCCGCCGATCAGCACGTCATAGAACCGCTCGTTTTCGTCGATCTCCACGTCTGCCGCCGTGGCCCGCAGTTTCGCGAGCACTTCCATCCCGCGCTGGAAAGCCACCTCCAGTTTGGCGGCTTCGAGCGGGTCGTAGAGCACGCGGACGGATTCGGCCATGCGGTGGAATTCGACCTTGCACTGTTCCGCGTCGGACGGTGCGCTGATCGGCGTGGCCATGATTAGCACCCAGACCGTGCTCGGGTCGAACGGGATGCAGAGGTAGTAGGTATGCGCCAGGCTGGAAGCCGTGCCGGTTTCAACAAACAGAATGGCCCGCTCGCCAGGAATGGAGCGGTCTCCGCTTTCGGTTTCGGTGACGCGCTGCTCGGCGATCTTCTTTCCGCCATAGTTCTTGCTTAGCCGGCTGACAAACGTTCTCAGCCAGGTGTCGAAATCCGTAATTTCATCGCTACGGAAGATGAGGATTTGCAGGGCGACCTGCCCGTTGGGGTTACGGCCGCGGAGCACGCCGACGGAACCTTGGGGACCGCCGAAGCGGGTGCGGTCATAGACCCAGCCGGCGGGCACCTGCATCTGGAAGCCAAAGGTGGGGTCGGAATAGGGCATTAGCGGGATTGTGCCGGCAGCCGGCTGAGTGGCGGGGCCGGCGTCTCCGGCGGAAGTGGGCGTTGGTGGCGCGTCCGCCGGGGCGGCAGTGACAGCGAGCAGGTTCAGAGACGGCAGGCACAGCGAGGCGGCGGCGACAGTAAGAGCAACAAGCATGTGGAGCCTCGAAAATCCGGGCTGGTAGGGCCGAAAGCCGGCCCGACTCGTCCCGCGCAGTTTACGCGATCCGATCAAACTTGTCCGGGCCCACGGATGACGGAGCGTGTCCCGTTGCTTAGGTGATGGCGGCCCGTCCTGAGGCGCCGTCTGGCGCACTGCTCTTCTCGTAAACGACAATCGCGCGCGCGGCGCCCGTAGTCGGCAATCGATAAGCCCGGTTTTCAACGTGCCGCAAATGAGCCTTGTGGGCCTGTTTCGCAGCAGCGGTGACCTCGACCGGCGCCGCTTGCGCGGTTTTGAAGAACCAACCCTGTCCGCCGGGCCGGAGAAAATCGGCCGCGTAGCTCACCAGCTCCGCGACCGTGCCGACGGCCCGGGCGGTAACCGCATCAAACCGCTCGTGCAGCGCAGCGTCACGCGCCAGAGTTTCGGCACGCCCCCAAATGCACCGGACTTGCACCTGGCCGATGCCGCTAACGATGGCCTCCACCGCCGCGACTTTCTTGCGCGTGGCGTCAATAAGCACGACATCCAACTCCGGGTGAACGCAGGCAATCGGCACACTTGGCAAGCCGCCGCCGGCGCCGAGGTCAAGCACGTTCTCCGGCCGCCGCTCGCGAATCAGCGGCAGCAGCGCCAGGCTGTCGCAGATGTGCGCGACCCAGATTTGGTCGGTGCTGGCGCGCGATATGAGGTTTACCCTCTCGTTGGCCTGCAAGAGCAACTCAACGTAGCGGCAGAGGCGTGCGTAGGACTCGGCGTCGAGGTCGTACCCCGCTTCGCGCAGCTCCGCCAGAGTCATGAACTGACTTCCGGCGGGCAGCTTTGCATGCCGCTGATCCCGCGGGCCGCGCCGTTCGCGCCGGAGTTCTTAAGCGGCGGACGCCCCCGGTCAAAAAGCAGCGTCGGCAGACTGAGCAGCAGTCCGTCCGGCCGGTACAAGGCCTCAATCTCCCCGCGGCAATTGTACCAGCACGCCTTGCAGCGCTGCGACATGTCCCGGGCCCGCAGACGCCGCACGATCTCGTCGGCCGGATGCGCAAACAGATTGGCCACCGGCCGCTCGCGCTCTTCCACGCAAACCGCGATCTCGCCGGTGGAATCAATATTGAAGAACCCGCGACCCGCCTTGCAGCCCGGCACGCCGCCATTGAGAGCCGCATCGAACTTCGAGAGGAAATAAGGGTTGCTTAAGAAATTGGGGTATTTGCGGCGCAAGCCAAGCAGATAGTCAGCCACCCGGCCCTGAGCGCCGCAGATGAAACGGCGCGAGCCGGTCTTCCGCACGCCGTAAGGTTGCAGCATGAAGTACGCGTCCCGCTCAGCGGCCAT
Organism: Phycisphaerae bacterium; assembly: GCA_012515775.1. Classification (GTDB taxonomy): domain Bacteria; phylum Planctomycetota; class Phycisphaerae; order UBA1845; family Fen-1342; genus JAAYXS01. The sequence goes on along the minus strand of JAAYXS010000024.1, from coordinate 2,144 downwards.
GCGAAGCATGGGCTCGATCTGATCGAGGTTGTCATCCATGAGCACGGCCATCCAGTTCACGCGCTGAAACTTGTGGACGCGTGCCCGGCTGAAGGCTTCGATGGCTCGCAGGGCGCGTGCGAACGCTCCGGGCGTGCCACGCCGTCGGTCGTGCCGCTCGGCGTCGGGGTAATCGATGCTGACCGAAACGCCCCACAGCCCAGCGGCGAAGAGGTCTTCAGCCAAGCTTTCAGTCGCGAACCAGCCATTGGTGGTGATGAAGGGGAAATGCCATTCAGCCAGAGCTTCGACGATCTGCACAATATCCGGGCGAATCAGCGGCTCTCCGCCTGCCAGGCTCACCAGCAGACAGCCCAGGTGCGACAGCTTGCGCGAACCGTCCCGGAAAGCTTCGACGGGCAGCTCCGGGGCGTCGCCCAGCTTGTCGTGCCAATAGTGGCAGAAGCTGCAACGGAAATTGCAGCGATAGTTGACCTGCCAGGCGCACCACACGGGGTTGCGCCAGGCCCAGGCTCGCGCAAGCTGCAACTTCTTGATGATCGAAGACCGCGCCACTTTACCCACAATGCCAAGCCGCGCCCCCGCCGTGCTTTCGAATATATACCTAAGTTGCCCTCGAACAAGGGGGGAGGAAGCCGGTGCCCTCTCGCTGATGCCCAGTTCCCGACATGAGTGCGTTCAATTCGACAGGAATCGGTTAAGAGACGTTACGCAGCCGCCCTGATGGCAGCAGATGGGTTCCTTAGGCGATTCCGAGGGTGGCTGATGTGTTCAGGACAAATTCGGGTGAGGTAACGGGGTATACTGCCGTCTGGGTGTCTTTTATCGGCCGTTCGCGGGATTCGACGCGTTCGGCTTCTCGACGCGAAGCGCGCAAGCCGTTGTTGGCAGAGAGCTTGGCACGCGCCGGACATCAAGTCGCCGGACCGAATGCGTCGATGGTAGTAACGCTGACTACCCTCCTTACTCTCGCACCGGCAGTCGCTTCAGGAAGCGGCTGCCGGTGTTTGTTTAAGCCAGTGGATTCGGCGTTCGATGCGACGTAGTGCCGGCTAACCGCGACGGTTACCGATTGCCCCTCGCTGGCGCTTCGGGCTCGGATCAGAGGGCGCCCCTCGCTGGCGCTGATCAGAGGGCGCACCGGGCGCGCCGCCAGGTCGCGGGTTTGCTTGACTGGTTTTAACTGGCCTGTTGTCGCAGGGCGTTGAAGCGCTTCGCCAGCCGGCTCTTACGCCGGGCGGCCGCGTTGCGGTGAATAGTGCCGGCTACAGCAGCCTTATCGAGGGCTTTGAATGCGCGCAGGAGGACGGGCTGGGCCGTTTCGGGCGTGCCGCGCTGTATTTCGGCGCGGCAGGCTTGCAACTGCGTTTTGAGCATGCTACGGCGGGCGCGGTTGCGCGCGCGGCGGGTTTCGTTCTGCCTGATGCGTTTCTTTGACGATAATGAATGGGCCACTTGGGAATTCCTCAGTTCGACTTTAAAGCATCCAGCCGCCGGCGGGCTTCACCGTCGGCGTAATTGTAATCCTGCCGCAGCAGCTTGCTATAAGCCGCACGGGCTTCGTCCATCTGGCCGTCGGCCTCGAGTGAGCGCGCCAGCCAGTAGCAAATATCTTTCGTGATCTCTTCCGGCAAGTCGGGGACGTCGCAAATCTCTTTGAGCACGTCGACGGCCTGGGCGAACGCGCCTTTCTCGAAAAAAGCGCGGCTCATCAGCAGGCGGGCCTGATAGCGATGTCGCGGGTCGCCCTGGGCGGCTTGCAGCGCCGGAATAGCTTCGTCAAATTCGCGGGCGAAAAAGAGGGACCGGCCCAGGCGGTACCTCAGGCCCAGGTCGGTCGGATATTTCTGAACGCGCTCGCGGTAGATTTCGAGTTCGACCTGCGACTGCTCCATTTTCGCCAGGCGGTACTGCTGCTGATCCTCGTCGGACCCGGAGCGCCGCGCCTGCTCGAACAACTCGCGCGTCTGGCGCGAGAGCTGCCCCAGGCGAATTTGATCCGCCCGCATCTTGAAACTGTAATTACGGGACTTTTCGTAGGCTTTGAGCAGCAGCGCAATCGCCTCGCCTTCGCTTTCCTTGCTCTCACGCCGCGTCAGGATGTCGACCAAGGCATAAATCTTCTGCGGCACATCCGGATTTTC
>JAAYXS010000023.1 GCA_012515775.1 Phycisphaerae bacterium | reverse complement strand
TCGCAAGCTTGCACAGGCCGGGGCGGACCTGGTGCGCGTGGCTGTGCCGGACAAACGCGACACGGAGGCGCTGCCGCACATTCTCGCGGCCAGTCCGGTGCCGATTGTTGCGGACGTACACTTCCACTTTGAGCGGGCGTTGGAGGCCATCGCCGCGGGCGTGCACAAGATCCGCCTCAACCCAGGCAACCTGCAGGATCGGGCCAAGGTCAACCGCGTCATCGCGGCGTGCAAGGAACGCGGCATTCCCATCCGCGTCGGAGTCAACGAGGGCGGAATCGTCGAGCGCCGCGACAAGGAACGCCGCGCCCTCGAGAAGGCCACGCTGGCCCAGGACTACACGGCCAACCTGATCCGCCTCATGCTGGAGAAGCTCGAGGATTACCTGCGAATCTTCGACGACAACGATTTTCACGACGTGGTGATCTCCGCGAAGAGCATCGACCCGCGCGTGGTGATCGACGTATATACCGCGATCAGCCAGCGCTTCGACTACCCGCTGCACCTCGGCGTTACGCACGCCGGACCGCCCGAGACCGGGCGCATCCGCTCCATCGCCGCGCTCGGAACGCTGCTGGCCAATGGCATCGGCGACACGATTCGCATCAGCTACGCGGCCGACCCGGTGCACGAAGTGGAAGACGGCAAGGAACTGCTCTGCGCGCTTGGTCTGCGGCGGCGGAGTGAGCCTGAGCTGATCGCCTGCCCGACCTGCGGCCGCATCGAGGTCGATCTATTCAAGCTCGTCACGCAGGTGCGCGAGAAGCTGGCGACTGAAATCAGGCTGCCCATGAAGGTGGCGGTGATGGGCTGCGTGGTGAACGGTCCGGGCGAATGCGAAGGGGCGGACGTGGCCATTTTCGCCGGCAAGGGCAAGGGCATCATCTACGTGCAGGGCGAGCAGAAGCAGACCGTGGCCGAAGAGCGCATGCTGGATGCGCTGCTTACGGAATGCCGCGATTTGGAGGCGCGGGTGCAGCGCGGTGAGGCGCGGCTGCATGGTTCGGCCTGACGCCCGCGCGCGCAGGTTTGGGCGGAAGTACGCGCGTTAAGTGATCAGGACACTAGCTCGATCCGCGCTTGGCCCCGCGATTTTGCTTCACCAATCGGTGTAGCACAGACGGCGCCGCGCGCCTTCAGCTCGGCGATCAGGGCCTCGCAGCGCTCGGCCGGCACACTGATCAGCAGGCCGCCCGAAGTTTGCGCGTCACAGAGCACATCCGCGAGCGTCTCGTCGACGTTGTCGATCAGCAGCTTCGTGCTGAGGAATTTCCGGGCGGTCGTGGCAGCCCGCGTAATCACGCCCTCCTCCGCCATTTCCAGGACATGCGCCATGAGCGGGACTTCGGCCGCGTGAATGGTCAGCGTGACGTCGCTGCCCTCGGCCATTTCGTACGCATGGCCGATCAGGCCGAAGCCGGTGACGTCGGTCATTGAATTGACGCCTACCGCCAGCGCGGCTTCGGACGCGCCTTTGTTCAGCGCGCTCATGACGGCGATCGCCTCAGCCAGCTCCGCCTGTGGCAGTTTTCCGCCTTTGGCCGCGCTGCACAGCACGCCGGTACCCAGCGGCTTGGTGAGAACGAGCTTGTCGCCCGGCCTGGCGTTGGCGTTTGTGACGATGCGCTTGGGGTGAACTTTGCCCGTGACGGACATTCCGTACTTGATCTCGCGATCGCGCACGCTGTGTCCGCCGACGATGATGCAGCCCGCCTCGGCGCAGGCGTCCGCGCCGCCGCGCAGAATCTCCGCCAGAACCTCATACGGAACCTGCTGGTCCGGCCAGCCGACCAGATTCAGGGCCGTGAGCGGTACGCCGCCCATGGCGTAGATGTCGCTGAGCGCATTGGCGGCCGCGATTCGTCCGAAGGCGAATGGATCATCCACCAGTGGCGGGAAGAAATCGGTCGTCTGGACGAGCGCTACGTTATCGCTGATGCGAAAGACGCCGGCGTCGTCGTACGTATCCGTCCCGACCAGCAGGTCTGGATGCTTCTGCGGCGGTAGGTGGCGCAGGACCTGCGCCATGCCGTCTTGCGGCAGCTTGCCCGCTCAGCCGGCGCAGAAGGCGTAATCTGTCAGGCGGATGTTCCGCAGGTCTGTCATGCGCACTCCCAAGAACCAGAACTTAAGAACCCACGACCAAAGCGAAGCCGGGCTCTCCGCGGGTGCCATGCCCAAGCCGCGTGGCGGCGCGGGCAT
>JAAYXS010000196.1 GCA_012515775.1 Phycisphaerae bacterium | reverse complement strand
GCCAAGCGCCGCCAGTATCGTCCGTTCGCTGCGCAGCTTCAGCAGCGGCTTGCGTTCCCCCCGGCGCGCTTCTGCGGCGCCTGCCGAATCCTCACGCCGCCCGCGCATCTGAGGATCGTGCACCAATATTCCCAGCGTCGTGAGCCAGATGAGGCAATTAAGCACATAACGCGGCCAGCTCAGACCATGAATCGCGGGCACGTTGACCATCAGCACCGCCACCGCGAGCGGCAACACCATCGCGACCACAAACCCGGCTTCAACCCGCCTTGGCGCAACCCGCCCGCTCACCCCTTTGCTGACGGCCGTTCTGTTCGTCCTTGCGCCGCTCAAGTGGCCGGTTCGCCCCCGGGAGTTCGTTCATCAGCCGCGCCCATCCCGGCGGGAGCGCCGACGCCCGACAGGCCCCGCGACACGTCCGGGATGATCCCCTTGCGCATATAAATGGGCCGCACCGCCTTACGCAGTTTCGGCAGTTGAGCCAGAAACATGGCCGCCGCCGCCACGCACACTGCGCCCGCGATGACCAGCGTCAGCGGCGCCCCAAAGCTGTGCGCCGCAAACCCGGCTACCAGGCTGCCAAACGGCGCCGTGCCCATGAACGCCATGGTATACATGGCCATGACGCGGCCGCGCTTATCGTCCTCGACAATGGTTTGCAGAACCGTGTTGCACGAAGCCATCTGGAGCATCATGCCGAAACCGGTCACCGCCATCAACGCCAGCGAGAGCCACAACCAGTGCGAGAGGGAAAAGGCGATCAAACCGGCCCCGAACAGGACGGCCGAGCGGGCCATCGTGCCGCCCAGGCCGAGCACGGTGCTCCGCCCGGCCAGGTACAGCGCCCCAGCGATCGCGCCGAGTCCAGACGCGCCCATCAAGAACCCGTAGGTATTGGGCCCGCCGTGCAGGATGTCCTCAGCGAACACGGGAAGCAGTACCGAGTACGGCATGCCCACCAGGCTAACCACCGCCAACAGCGACAGCGCCGCCCGGATCGGTCGAAAATTAAAGGCGTACGCGAAACCCTCGGCCAGCCCGCTCAGCACGTCCGTTCGCCGCGGTTTAGGCTTCGGCGCAACGGTCATCGCCAGCAGGGCCAGGATAACCGGAATGTAGCTTAAGCCGTTGATCAGGAAGCAGACGCCTTCGCCTACGAGTGCGATCAACAACCCCGCCATGGAGGGCCCCAGCAGCCGGGCGCCGTTGACGAGGAACGAATTGAGTGCAATCGCGTTTGGCAGGTCCTCGGGGCGCTCAACCATCTCGACCACAAACGTCTGGCGCAGCGGGATATCGAAGGCGTTGATGACCCCCAGCGCAATGCTCAGCAACACTATCTGCCATGACGTGATGACGCCCGTGAGTGCCAGCACCGCCAGAGCCAACGCCTGAATCGTCGCCAGCACCTGCATCACGACGATGGCGCGATGCACGTTCCAGCGATCCGCCAGGACCCCGCCCAGCGGCGCCAGCACGAACGTCGGAATCTGGCCCGCAAAAGCCACGATCCCAAGCAGCGCCTCGGAACCGGTCAGCCGGTAGACCAGCCAGCTCAGCGCGATGCGCTGCATCCACGTCCCGACCAACGACACGCCCTGACCGAAAAAGAATAGCCGGTAGTTGCGCGAGCGCAGGGAGCGGGCGATCGTGGCGAACTTCGGCTGTTCAGTTGCCGCCCGGCTCATTTTGGTTCCGCGGACCCTTAAGGCGTGGGCTCCTCACGCGCAATAGCGTGATTCTACGGGAAATGCCGGCGCTTGTCGTTTTGCGGAATTCACCCGGCCCTCAACATGCCGTAACATTCTCACATAGGTCGCTGCGCAGAACCGGCGAGGGCGAACCGGGCCGCGCACGGCAGCGCGAAAGTGATACACAGTGGAAGAAAAGACGCCTGAATTTTGTGACTTCGATTGCCCCTTCGCCGACTTTCCACCCGCCGAAACGGCCGGCATCTGCCGCACGATGGCCGCGGTATGGTGCCAGCGCCTCGAGAAGCTCGTCAACAAAAATGCCGGCTGCGAACATCGCCGACAATCGACCCGCGCCGGAACGAAGCCTTCCAAACGTTCGAGCAAACCCGCCAAAACGCGCCGCACCGCATCAGCGCATCTGGAACAGCGCCAACTCAATCGTCAAACCCGGCCCAAACGCCAGCGCCACGCATGACCCCTTTGGCCGCTGCGCGAGCAACGCCCGCAGAATGAACAAAATCGTGGCCGACGACATGTTCCCGTAGCACCGCAGCACCGATCGCGACAGCTCCAGCGCCTCCGCCGGCAGCCCCAAAGCGGCGCCCGCCGCGTCGAGAATTTGCGGCCCACCCGGATGAACCAGCCAGTGCTTCACGTCGCTAATCGCCAGTCCGTTGTCTCCCAGGAACGCGCGCACTGCACCGGGTAGCGCCGCCGCCAGCGTGTCCGGCAAATCCTGCGACAGCCGCAATCGCAGACCCCGATCATCCGCAAACCAGATCATCTGGTCGGCCGCCTCCGGCAGCGTCGCACAGCGGCAGTCCACGACGCGCACCGTCGACGGCTCGGCCGAGATCACGGTCGCCGCCGCGCCATCCGCGAACAGCACGTTGGCCGTCATCTGGTCCAGCTCCGTGCTGTATTGAAAGTGCAGCGACGATAACTCGCAGGCGACGATCAGCGCCGTGTGCCCGCGAGGCGACATCTCCCGCACCAGCCGCAGCGCCGCCAGTCCGCCCGAACACCCCATGAATCCCAAGTTCCAGCGGTGCGCCGCCCGGCAGACTACCGGCTGGTCGTAAACGGCCGCTTCCAGCCCGGGCGCCGATGCGTGCGTGCAACTGACCGTGACCAGCGCGTCAACGCTTTCCAGCAAACCCGGCGCAAGTTCCCCAATCGCTTGCTTTACCAGACTCCCCGCCGCCTCGGCAAAGCGCGCGTTCCGCACCCCCATCCCCGGCCCACCCGGCAACTCCGCAGCCGGCACATAAAGCGGCGGCCCGTCGCTGTTCCTATCCAAGAAATCCAAAGCCGCGAGATAGCGATTCTCGATCCCGGTCAAGCGCACGATCCGTCGCAACAAGCGCTGACTGCGCGGCTCGGTATACACCGCCCCAAATTCGGCCACTGTTTGCTCGGAAGTGAAACTGCGTGCCGGCACGGCCGTGCCAATGCTCTGCAGATAGCATCCGGGCGCATCCGGCAGGTGCGTTCCCGACATAGAGTAGCTCCAATGGCTTAATCGCAGCCCGCGAATCAAGAGGACGGTTTATTCTAGGCCCGTGGTCATTGCGCGGTGATAGCTTGGTCCGACTGGGCGTGTTGATCCGACTGGGCACG
>JAAYXS010000195.1 GCA_012515775.1 Phycisphaerae bacterium | reverse complement strand
GGATACAAGCCGTTGCGTGTTGCAGCCCCTACCGTGCCGCAGGTTGGCTTACGCGCGATCGACCACGTCGTCACCAACGTCTATCTCGGGGAGATGAACTACTGGGCGGCCTGGTTCGAACGCGTCCTGGGCTTCAAGCAGCTCCGGCACTTCACCGACAAGGATATCAGCACCGAATACAGTGCCCTGATGAGCAAGGTCATGGAGGACGGCCGCCAGATCAAGCTGCCCATCAACGAGCCCGCCGAAGGCCGTAGAAAATCGCAGATTGACGAATACCTGGAGTGGTATCGCGGCCCCGGCGTGCAGCACATCGCGCTGAGCACCAGCGACATTTGCCACGCGGTCCGTATGCTGCGCGAGCGCAACATCGATTTTCTGCGTGTACCCGACACCTACTATGCCGACCTGCAGGCGCGCGTCGGAAAGATCGATGAAAGCTATAACGACCTTCGCGAACTGGGCATCCTCGTGGACCGCGACGAAGACGGTTACCTGCTCCAGATCTTCAGCCAGCCGGTCCAGGACCGTCCCACGCTGTTCTTCGAGGTGATCGAGCGCCACGGCTCTCGCGGCTTCGGCCGGGGCAATTTCAAAGCCCTGTTCGTCGCCCTGGAGCGCGAACAGGAGCGGCGCGGAAACCTCTAACCCTATGCACCCGGCGGGCCTGCGGACGCGCGGGCCGCTGAGCGGTTCCTATCTGATCCGCAAACGGCTACGATGGTGGCCGCGCGGCGCGCAAACGCGGCCGGGCACGGGCGGTTTTGCGGAGCTTGAACGCGCGTGGGCAAGTTGGGTGCCGCGAGCTGCGCTATAGCACTGATCCTGCTTTATACGCAAAGGCGGGACCGGCGGCTGGTCGCTCGGGCGCCGCTCGCGGGGGCTGCCTTGGCCTGCGCCGCCCTCGTGTGCTACGCAGCCTGGCGCTACTTCCTGCGGCCGGGACCGGTTGGCCGAGCCGACGGCCACGTGGTGCGCTTCATCCTGGGGGCTTGTAGCGGTTTTGCGGTGCCGCTGGCGCTGGCGTGGGGCCGCGCGCTGGTGTTGCAGGACGTGCCCGCGCTGGCGCGGGCCGTCCGTGGCGCCAAAGGCTGGACCGCAATCTCGGTGCTGATGGGTTGCTTGTTCGCAGCCGTCTATTTCTTTTATGGGCAACAGTTGGGCCGGCTGGGCGTGTTCGACCAGATCGATATGCTGTTCGACGCCGATCCGAAGTTCCACCAGTCGGGGTGGGGTACCGAAATCCACACGAGCCTGCATCCGCTGCTGCCCGCAGGCTGGTATCTGTCGTGCACGCTGGCCTCGCGCGCCGTGGCCGCCGAATGGGCGCCCCTGGCCGTCAGCGCGGGGTTCGGTGGTTTATGCGTGACGCTGGCAGCACTGTACTTCAAAAAAGTGACCGGCTCGCGCCTGCTGGGGCTGGCGGGGGCGTTTTTGCTGGGCTGCACCACGGCGCACCTAAGTTTCGCGGCCATGCCGGAGTCGTACATCGTCGCGGCGGCAACGCTGATCTCGCTGCAACTGCTGGTTGCGCACCGCCAATCGCTGCGCCTCAGGTTCCGGCACGCCGTGCTCGTGGGCGTGCTCGCAACGGGGGTGACGGTCACTAACGCAGCCGCGGCGCTGGTGTGCTATTGCTGTTGGCGCAGGACGCGCCGCGCAGCGTACGTCGTGCGCTGGGCGGCTTATTCTTTGCTGATCGGGTCTGCCCTGCTGGCAGCGCAGTCGCTCATTCTGCCGCAGGCGTGCGGGTTGGAGCCGAGCGAATACGTGTATCAGCAGCGGTTCCTACACACTCAGACCCCGCTCGGCCAGCGTTTGGCGGGCTTGGTAAACGCCTCGCTCGTACAGAACGTGGTAGGGTGGATTCCGGCTCCGGCCGTGATCTATGGCCGGCCGGCACTGCGCGCCGGCCTGCAATACGACCGTCTAGGACAGGCGACCGTCTGGTTATGGGCGGTGTCCAGCCTGGCCGCGGCGTGGATGGTTTGGCGCCGGCGGACCTGGGGCAGTGCGACATTTGTGGCGGCGCTGCTCTGTTTGCTGGTTGCAGCCGGCTTCCACAGCCAGTACGGCTACGGCAATCTGTTCTTGTACTCGTGCTGCTTCACCTTCTACGTTTTGGCGCTTCCGGCCCACGGCCTGGCCGGCAGCCGCTCGG
>JAAYXS010000194.1 GCA_012515775.1 Phycisphaerae bacterium | reverse complement strand
GGATCGGGCCTTCCCATGCGCCACTTAACCCACCACGCGAGTGACGCATCCAGAGCAAGCCCGTACGCTAGGAGCCAGCCTATGCCCACTCCCAACCACTCGTCTGCAAGTCCTACGACCGGCGGAGGCAGGCGTCCCAGGTCGAGGGCGGCCAGCAGTGGAAGTATGACGAACGTCGGCGCGGCAATTGCACTCAAGAAGTATACCACGACCCTTAGTTCGCGCGCGTGCGGCGGCCTGTCGCGGCGATGCGCCATCCGGAGCACGGACACAGCCGTAAGTGTGGCATACAGGCTTCCCAGGAATTGCAGTGGGAATGCGTACATAGGCGCAAGCGTGGCGGGCGGGTTCAGCAATTGGAGCTCGTCGTTGCCCAGTAGGTCCCACAGGCACTGGGCGGTTCCGAACACCGCGGCGGCCGTGAGGACCGCCAGCGAGATTACCAGCCACGGTCGCAGCATGTGGTCCCAGCCGCCGCCCGATCCCGCGCAGGGCTCATACTGGGGCTTCTCGGGGCACTGTGGGGCGCCGTCGGGGGAGGCCGGTGTACTGCTGCCGTTGAGGCTATCGCCGCGGCGCCGGCAGGACGGCGCGCTAGTGTGAAATCTTCCGGTGCGCCACAAAAACCAGCACAGAGCGGCGGCCACCACTACTTGGAACCAGAGGAAGAAACCGCAGACGGCACCTGGCGCGAGCCTGCTTGCCAGCTTCACTACGGCCACCGGCAGGCATCCCAGGTAAAAGGCTGCCAGCAGTGGAAGCGCGATGAAGGCCGGCGCGGCCAGTGCGCCTGCAAAGCATCCGAGCTCGATGAGCCTAGCGTCGGGCTTCTGCGAGAGCGCGCCCCGACGACGCGCGACCCACAGGGGGATCAGGACCGTGGCCGCCGCGAGCACTGCAATTCCCGCCAGCATCTGTAGCATGCGGATTCCCAGCATGTCGGACTTGCCGGGGAGCATGCCAAGCCCAAAGACGGGCCACACGCCGTAGAGGAAGACAACCGGCCCGATTTTCAGCCACAACCTCATCAAGCCGCCTCAGATCGGCCAAGTTATACAATCAAGGCATCCACCAGCCGCCGCGGCGGCCCGACACGCATTGAGTCCTCCTTTCCCAGGCTTCGCCTGGCGCAATATCAGTTGCAGGCCCCTTCGCATGCCGACCCGCACTCCGGGCAGCGCGGTCCAGGCGCGCCCTTGAGGCTGTAGCCGCAGTGATGGCAGCGCGGCGCATCGGGATCGGGCTTGGGGCGCGCGAACCATGCCGAAGCCAGGCCTAGAGCAACGGGCCAATAGAGAAACGGGAGAGCCATGGCCCGGGGCCACCGGTCGAGGAACGCCAGAACGCACGCAGGTAGGTCGTAGAACGCCGCCACGAGCAAAAGGAGAAGGGCGATGAGCATGAAGAGAGCATTCGCACCTACCGAGTAGCGTTTATGCACACCGTGCAGCAGGATGAGCACGGCCCCGAGCACGGTTCCCAACTCAGCCACTGGCCGAACGTAGACCATGGCAGGCGCGCCAGGTTGGCAGACCAGGAACACAAGCCCAGAGAGCGGAAACCCGAGAATGACGAGCGCCGCCCCCAATCTGGCCCCGAAATGCTGCACGCTGCGGCCGCAGCGCGGCGCATCGCCATCCATGCTGCGCCACACTCCCCACCACGACGCCAGCCAATCGAGGAGCCAGCACACCACGAGGCCGGTCATCGCCCCGAAGAACCACCGTGAATCCTCCGCGAGGTATGCGATGTAGGAAGGCAGACAACCTAAGTAGGAGGCTGCCACTAGCGGAAGAATTATGACCGCTGGCGCGCAGAGCATCATAGCGGCGACCCGCGGGCGCGAGCCGGCCGCGCCCGCGGGTCGGCCGGCCTGGCCGATCCACCGGCGGTCTATCGCGATGGTTGCCGGCAAGATGAGGGTCATAGCCGCCACTAGCCGCAACAGCGCAACCCCCAAGCTGGCCGAGCCGACCACCGCGCTCGTCGCCAGTGCGGTGCTCAGAAGCAGGGCCGACGGAGGGACAAATCGTCTGAGCATGGCGTCTGCCAGACCTACGTGGTCCAGTAAAGGCACCCCAGGCACCCGCCAGCCGCCGCGGCGTCCCGAGCCGCCTTGCGTGCGGCATCGTATTGGGCTCGGTAGGCCAGCATCGCGGTCGTATAGACCGCAGAGGCGGCGAGGACCGCCGCCGCGTAGAGGGCGGCGTGCCCAGCCACGCAGAGCGCTATTCCGATGGGTACACCTATCACCCAGCAGGCCTTCGCTGCGGTTGCGAAGAGATGCAGCGCGCCGGCCGTTGCGGCCACGTACGCGACCGTCGCGGCTGTGGCGTCGGCCCTGAAAATGGAGCCAGCAACGCGCAGGGCAAGGTAGTAATCCTCCAGGCATTCCTGAATGGCGGGGCCGCTGCAATTCACGGAGTCCGTGGTCAGGAGCTCGTCCGGGCTGGGGGCCTCGAACGCCAGCCCGAAACCCACTGGCCCGGAGCAGATCCCAGCCAGTTCGCGGAGCACGCCCTCATAAGTGTCTGCGACCTGCACGTCCTCCTCGCTGAGAAGACTGATCGGCAGAATCATGCTGTACCGACCCGAAGGGTACATGCAAGCGTCATCGCAACCATCGTTATCGAGATCACCGATCGGGCCGAGGGGCGCCGGTGTGCCGCCTTGCGACAGGCAATCGCTGGATATCAGCACAGGGCAGGTCCCTTCAGGCAGGCAGCACCCGCACGTATCCTCCGGCTCATATTGGACGTCTAGTGTAAGCACCTGCGATAGGACGGCAACGCTGCCCTGCGGTCCGGAGAAGACGGCGTACCGCAACCCCGTAGACGGGTTAAGCGAGGCAGCCTCGCCCCAGGCGTCGCCGCAATCAATCTTCTCATAGCGCAAGACCTGTACGCTGATTGGCAGCGCGCCAGCGTCCGTGAAGCGGTGTCCCGGGATTGTCTCGCGCACGGTTAGATCATACACGGGCAGTTCCGCGCCCATCGGATCGGGCTCCCCATATACGATGTTGTTTCGCGGCTCGTGCGCCAGCACTATGCCGCGCTCACAGGCGGGGAATGGGGCCGACGCTCCAAACATGGGATCATAAACCGAGGTCTTCATCCAGTTCCAATAGGCCAGACTGGCTTCGTAGTCTGCCGGGGCTATCGGGCTGCCGGTACAGTCTTCATATGGCTCGGATATCTCAGCCCGAGCCCGCAGCGCGCCGTCGCCGATGAACAGCGGGGACAGGCAAGCCATCCCGAACATCGCCCGCGCCAGTACATGTGCTCTCCCTGTGTGCCTGCGATTTCCCTTTCAAATGAATCGCCATCGCCCTGATCGCGCGCAACATACGCGCATATCAGGAGCGCCAATACCGCCGATATTCACGGTAGGTTCTGGCACGATCCTGGACCAGCATGTGGCCCAACTGCGCGACGCAGATGCGAGGAAGCGGAACCAGAACTGCAACGACGACATTTGTGACGGTTTCCTCTGAAAACGGGCCAACATAGCGACAAGGTGCCACACTGCCTCCCCCGTTGTCAAGCGATTCAGCGTGCGCTTTTGCGGATGAACCCGACTGTTTGTGTCGGGCACATCGCGGCCGCTTGCCAACTTTAATTCGCTGCCCCACTCCGGCCCCGCGTGATGATCGGACGAGCCGATCAGGCGCGGAAACTTGGTTCTGTGACACGGTTTGCGGCGCAGAGCACCTTGGAAAAAAGTGAGCCGCCCGAAAAAGGGCGGCTCGGCGTAGTAGTACGAACAAAGCGGCGTGGGGCGGCCTGTTAAAACCGACCAGCCTTGCGCTGGCGGCCGCCCCACCTAAGGAGGCTCCCTCAGAGATCTGCTCGCTTGAGCACCCACGCGCAGTGCGCGTGGGTGCAGCTTGGCCACTTCGGCCCACGCGGCCCCGTCTTCGACCGCTACGCCGAGGCGTTCGACGTCGTTCGTTATTGCTCGCAGCCGCAATGCGCGCAGGTTGTGCGGCAGGTCGAAAGGTGCTCCCGGCGGCTGTTCGGACACCCGCACTTGCGCGTGTTGGTCATTACTGGGCTGCCTCCTCTTTGTTCCGCTCGCCCCGCGGAACATAAACCCGTCCCGGCGCGAACGCAGTGCCTTTCCGCCGAATAGAATCAGAGCCGCGACCTCCGAATCGCAGGGCGGGCGCCGGCCCGCCCGCTTGCGGACCCTGAAACGCCCAGGCTATGAGTCGTGCCGCAATCCGGGGACACCGCACTTATTCCTTCCGGTGAAAACCCGTATGCTGTCCGGATTGATCCCTGTCCCGGCTTGCCCCCGGGTTGACTCGGCGGCGGAGAATCGTTAACTCGCAGCCATGCCAAAGACGTGCCCAGGGTTGGTCCCCGCCACGGCGGCGAGCATGACGCCATCACGAGAGTGGGGCAAAGATACGTGGCAGGCACGTGCGGTGGCCGTGCTGGTGGCTGCAACTCTCGTCACAGCTATTGCGGTGCGCGTCTATGACTTGGGGGGCAAAGATCTGTGGATCGATGAAGCCAACAGCGTAGTGTTGGCCAAAACGTCTCTAGTTGCGCCGGAAGGAATAGGCGGCGGCTGGAATACGCAGCGGCCGGAATAGGCGGTATTGTGGGCGGTTTGTAACCGGTCGACCGGTTGAGAATTGGTACGACAGCAGAACGCAGGGCGGGTTGTCAGCGGCTGGCGGTTCGTACAAACTGCGCGGCATGTGGGTGACTGTGCATGCCATACTGCTGCTGGCCATCCCGCTGGCGACCGTGGGCGGATTGCTGCTCCTGCCGCACCGGCGGCCGACTATGCCCGATCTGCTTATCGCCCTGCTCGTTTCCGTTCTGGGCATGTTTATAGTACCTACGCATCACGGATGCGGCGCGGGAGTGGCTTGGACACAATGGCTACTGCCGGGTATCTGCCTGGTGCCTTGGCTGGCGCTGATCAAACCGCGCCTGGCGCGTTTCGGCGGCGGTGGTCTGCTGCTATTGGCGATGTTCGGGCTGTCGGGGCACTTCTCTCACGTCGTCCACTACAAGGGCTGGACGGGGAACACGTCATGGCGCCCAGAAGAGAAAGTGAGCCGCGCCGTTGTCCGGGGGGACACGGGGACGCAGTTAGTTTCTTAGGGTGTGAAACGGGGACGCACGTGTGCGCCCACATCCGGGGCCTGTGTGCCACACTGGCGTGGACGGCCCGCGCTGTGGGCGCGCGGGCTGGATG
>JAAYXS010000022.1 GCA_012515775.1 Phycisphaerae bacterium | reverse complement strand
TTCTGAGGACTGATCCAAGCCGCGCGCAGGCCGCAATGCTGGCCGTCGGCGCTGTTGCCAATTTCTACTGGCGTGGTCCGTTCGGGCTGTTGCCGTTCCTGATATTTACGCTTGCACCTGTGGCGGTAGCGGTGAGCGTCCTAAACCGTTTGCACCTCCCGCGCCACGTTCTGCCAGTGGCGGCTGGTCTGCTCTCCTTAGGGAGTTCGTGGTTGATCGCCGCGCCGCCGCTCACGCGGACCCTGTTCAGCCGCCATTTGGGAGTTGCGCGGCCCACCGGTATAGTTCAGAGATGGGACCAGAACTGGGCACGCGACCGCGCCTATCTGCTGCAGTTCAGCGCGTCACCGCAGACGATCGACGAAATTGTTGAGCGCTCGGGAATGCGGCCGATGAGTCGGGCGCCGCTTTTCGCGAATCCCTTCTTTCTGAGCGAAGCCCCAGCGTGGTGGCAATCTGGAGGAACGAGCACCAGAGGGGTCTGGGAGAAAGAAGCGGGGCTCCTTATTCAACTTAGGTATGACGCCTCTAATGGGCTCGCGCAGCTTGGATTCTTTGAGCGGTAAGCTCGAATAACCGTCGCTCAACCGGCCTCGACATCTGGGGCGGCGACTGCCAACCACATGGCTTCATTCGACAACCACGTTTACCGCGCACATGGTCTTCTCTATTTCTTCGAACTCTACGTCCGTTTGGTTCGTGACGTTGATTGTGCGCTATGAACGGAAGCCACAAGCGGCGCTGCGACCGGCGGCTCAGCGGCGATTCTCTTATTATGAGGTACACCAGGAGGGAATGGAAGCAGCACATCATTCTTTTTCGTGTTGCCAATGCTGCCGGGTGCGCTGCCCGCGGACTGAGTCAGAGTGATACAGTGATAGAGTGACAAGGTGCCCCAAATTCAGCGACAAACCGCTTGGGAGACAGTTGTTGTCCGGCTACACTGGAACATACAGTTGAATGGCGTCGTTCCGGCGCGTGTGTCTATTTGCCTTTTGGAGGTGCCGAGAGATGAAAAGATCTGTTGTCATATGGGTGGCGGTCCTCACAACCGGTCTGGCCGCTTCAGCCGCCGAGAGTTAGTTCAGTGCGAGGAGTTTACGAACACGAATAGCCCCTACTGCACATACGCCGGCGAGGCGTTCGGGGCGCTGCTCAATAGTTACCCTACCACCTTCGCCGGCATTCAGATTCACATCGGTGACGCGTACACCAGACTCTGGGGGGCCGCCCGGGCCACCTTCTACAACGTTCCGGGGACGCCGACGGCCTGCTTCGACGGCGTCATCCAAGAGGTGGGCGGCGCCCCGGGCATGAGCTACATCTACCAGTACAACACCCGGCATTTCATCCCGAGCGACGTCGAGATGCTGATCGGTGCGTACGAGGTCAGTCCGCCGCCCACCCCGCCCACTTACGAGGTTCAAATCATGCTTTCACTCGAGCCCAGCGGCACCGCCAAAACCGTGCGCGTCTACGCCGCGCAGGTGCTCGACTATTACCCGGCCTCGCCTTTGTACTCGCGCAACTGCTTCCGCAACGCGGCCGCGGCCGATGACGTCGCACTGGTTCCGGGCGGAACGGTCAGGATCACCAAAACGCTGCAGATCGACGCCGACAGTGCGGCCGCCTCCCGCCACATGAGGCTGATCGTCTGGGCCCAAGCTCCGAACGACAGCGCTCCGGCGGAGGTTTATCAGGCCGCGATAATGAACTACCCGTTTGAGGAGCTGTGCGCGATGAAGATTTCGCTGCCTGAGGGCGTGCCGGATTTCATCTCGCCGGATGCGCCCACCGTCCTGAACGTGCGCATTCAGAATGCGGCCGAGAACCTTGTGCCGGGTTCGGGTGTGATGTACTACCGCTATGACGGCGGCGATTTCCAGAGCGCGCCGCTATTCCCGCTTGGTGGCGAGTACTTCACGGCCACTCTCCCCGCCCCGGGTTGCGGGGCCGAGCCGGAGTTCTACTTTGCCGCGCAAGGCGACGGCGGAACAACGGTGGTTTACCCGGAAGGCGCTCCGAGCGAGGTTGAGACGACGATCGTCACCAGGGTGACAACTTTCATCCACGACAACTTTGAGGACGACCTGGGCTGGACTGTTTACGACGCGCCGGGCCTGCTCTTTGGCTCCTGGGAACGGGCGGTGCCTGGCGGCTTCGCGCTCCCGGATGGTTCTCCCGACCAGGATTATGACGGTTCGGGCAACTGCTACGTCACGGATAACCGCTACGGCAGGGACGTCGATCTGGGCCCGACCGTCCTGCTTTCGCCCATTTTTGACCTGCTGGACACGACTGACGTCTACGTGCGTTATGCGCGGTACATCAGATGCGATGACGCCGAAACGCCGCCCTACCCCGGCCGCGATTTCCTGGACGTCGAGCTCTCCGGCGACGGCGGGGTGACCTGGGTCCAGGCCGAGCACGTGACCGGCACTGGCCCGAAGATTGGCGGCTGGGTCTACGTCCAGTTGCGCGTGGCGGACTTCGTCGACCTGACGTCACAGTTCCAGATCCGTTTCTCAGTGGCGGACATCCCCAACAACTCGTACACTGAAGCCGGCGTGGACGACTTCTGGCTGTTCGATCTATCCTGCGACGGCGGCCCGCAGTACAAGCCGGGCGATCTGAACTGCGACACACTGGTCGACGCGTTTGACATCGAGCCGTTCGTGCTGGCTTTAGTCAGCGGCCCGGGATTCGAGGGTTATTACGCCGCCTATCCCGCCTGTAACGGCATGCTGGCCGACGTGAACGGTGACGGCAGCGTCAACGTTTTTGACATTGACCCGTTCGTATATTTGCTCACCGCTGAAGACGGAAAGTAAGAAAGATCGAGCCTGAGCGATCCGCGGCCGGGAAGCGCTGTTGCGCCCCCGGCCGCTGCTTTGCCGGGCACCATGCCCAAGTGCTGGCTGCCCGGCAACGCCCGAGAGCGCGTTGGTTTCGTTCGCTGCGGCGGCGGCGCCGGGCGCTTCCGCCTCATCGCTGTCGTAGGCGGTCGCGAGCACGCTGGCGAGCGGCTGTGGGTCGATGGCGGTCATGAGTCCGCTAATTCTGCCGGCTTCGTTGCCTGCAGCCTGAGCCTGCTTCGGCGAAATTCCGCGAAAAACCGCTTGGGAGGGGGCTAACGTCCGGCTACACTCGAAACCATGTCAGTTGAACCGGCGCTACGGTCCGGACGAGATTGCATCTACCGCCGAGTACAGCGCGGCCGGCGTCGGGCGCGCGTGTCTGTTCACGTTTTGGAGGTAACGAGAGATGAAAAGGTCTGTTGTTGTATGGGTAGCGGTCCTCGCGACCGGT
>JAAYXS010000193.1 GCA_012515775.1 Phycisphaerae bacterium | reverse complement strand
CGGCAGTCGGGTCGACCCCGACGCGCAACCGGTGTGGTCGAAGAAGTACACGATCGCCTCCGTGCCATTCCGGACGAAGTACTTCAGCGACCTCCATTCCGCCGTCATTCCGCCCGACGTGGCCGCGCAGGTGCTCGCTCCGGGCCGGGACATTGCGGACAGTGTGACCCACGAAGTGACGATCAAGACGGCGGCGGGAATTGACGCCCGCTTTAGGGCGGAGTTCTTTTCCAACACGTACAGCATCTTCTGCCTGCTGAGGCCGACCGCCAATTAGCTTAGCCTATTGCACATTTGCGAGATGGCGACCTGCCCCGAATCCAGCAGGAGGACGGCACGCAGGGTTTGAAATGGGGCGTCTTGGCGAGCGCTGCCTTGATTGGATTAGCGCGGAGCGAAAACTCCGTGGGGGGATTTACACGAACGGGGGGCGAGAAAGGATTAACGCACCGACGGGGATTTTCCAAGTAGCCGGATTCGGCGCCAGCCGCAATCGCGACAACTTCTTCTCCCCACGCGAATATTCTCCCGCACCCGCTGCAACTTCTTGTCCTTGGCGGTCTTGGCGCTCTTTGCGTCTTGGCGGTTGCCTTTGGTTGTGGCTGTTGGCGGTTGCCCTGCTGTCGCCGCGCGCGGAACGCGGTTACAGTGCCGCCTTGTGACCGAACCGGGTCCTGTACAGCGAGAAGGAGTCGCTTATGAACCGCCCGAGAATTGCCGCCTGGCTGACCACAATGCTGGCCGCGCTCGTCGCGCTGGCGCCGGCCGTCGCCCAACCGCCGCCGCCAACCGACGGCGCGCGCCCGCTCTTCGACTATCGCGAGATCACGCTCGACAACGGCCTCAAGGTCGTCACGCTGGAGGACTTCTCCTGCCCGATCGTCAACCTCCAGCTTTGGTATCACGTCGGCTCCAAGAACGAGGACCCGCAGCGCCAGGGCTTCGCGCACATGTTCGAGCACATGATGTTTCGCGGCACCGAGCGCCTGGCCGCCAAGGATCACACCGAGCTGATCCGCCGCGTCGGCGGCCAAGACAACGCCTACACCGCGTTCGACCAGACCGTCTACCACGAAACCGTGCCGGCCAATCAGCTCGAACTGGCCCTGTGGCTCGAAGCCGAACGCATGAGCTTCCTCAAGATCGACCAGGAAGCCTTTGACACCGAACGCCAGGTGGTCGAGGAAGAGCGCCGCCTCGGCGTGAACCGGCCGTACGGCACGCTGCCGGAAAGAGCCCTCGCCGAGCTGTTCAAGGAGCACCCGTACCGCTGGTCGCCCATCGGCTGCATACCGCACCTGCGGGCCGCCAGCGTGGCGGAGCTGCGCGAGTTCTGGACGCGCTACTACGTCCCCAACAACGCGACGTTGGTGATGGTCGGAGCGGTCAAGCATGAGACGGCACAGGAGCTGGCCCGCAAGTACTTCGGCTGGATTCCGCGCTGTCCCGATCCGCCGCGGATTACCGTTCAGGAGCCGCCGACAACCCAGCCGCGGCAGATCACCATCAAGGAAGACAACGCTCCAGCGCCGATTATCGGCGTGGTGTTCCACACCGTACCGACCACGCATCCCGACGAGATACCGCTGGAACTGCTGGGCACCATCCTGGGCGGCGGCGAGAGCAGCCGCATCTATCGCGAGCTCGTGGCGGAAAAACAGCTTGCGGCCATGGCGATGGCCGGGTCGTTCACGCTTGAGCAGGCGGGGCTTTTCGGCGCGGTGGCGGTACTGATGCCGATGGGCGGCGAGGTGGATGGCGTGCAGGCGGCGCTCGAGGCGCAGATCAGCCGGCTGCGCGAGGAGCCGGTTTCGGAGCGCGAACTCCTCAAGGCGCGGAACCAGAAGTTGACGGAACTGGTGATGCGCAATTTGCAGGTTGCCGGCCGGGCCAGCGCGCTGGGCGCGGCGGCGGTGATTGAAGGCGACACCGCACGCGTGAATCAGCAGCTTGCGGAGGTGCGGCGCGTGACGACCGACGACTTGCTGCGCGTCGCGCGGACCTACCTCGCGCCGGAGCGCGCCATCACCATCCGCGTCGAACAGAACATGCTCGGCAGCCTCGGGTCAATGCTCGGCTTCCAGAAGAACGAAGAAGAACCGCCGATTACAGCCGAAGCGGAGCTCGAAGCTCCGCCGCCCGGGCGTGCGGGCGTCGAGCGCCCGGCCGGATATCCCGACAAGCCGCCGCTGGCGCCTCTGCTCGACTGCCAGATCACGCCGCGGTTCGAGAAGGCGAAGCTGCCCAACGGACTGAAGGTGCTCGTGGTCGAGAACCACAAGGCCCCGTTCGTAACAGCCCAACTGGCCTGGCCCAGTGGCGCGTGGACCGAACAGAAGCCCGGCACCGCCTCAATGGCACTGAACATGCTCACCAAAGGCACCGCCACGCATACGGAAGCCGAGCTGGCCGACGAACTGGACACGTACGCCATCTCCCTACACGGTTACGCCGGAATGGACGACAGCGGCGTGTACGTGAGTACGTTGAGCGAGCAGGTTGAGCGGGCCATGGATTTGATGGCCGAGGTCGTCCTCACGCCGACTTTCCCGGCGGAAGAGTTTGAAAAGTTGCGGCAGCAGGTGATCACGGGACTGACGATCTCGACCAGCGAGCCGTCATACATTGCGGGGCGCGAGTTGCGGAAGCGTCTCTACGGCGGCCACCCGTACGCCCGCACTGCCACTGGCGAGGTTGCGGACATGGAGGCCCTGACAGTCGAAGACGCGCGTGACTGGTGGCGACGCTTCGCGCGGCCCGACCAGGCGACGCTGATCTTTGCGGGCGACATTAAGCTCGAGCGGGTTTTGGCGCTCGTTGAAGCCGTTTTCGGCGACTGGGAGGCGAGCGAGCCGGCGCAGGTCGCGGTCGCCGACATCCCTGAGCCGCAGGCGACGCAGATCTACCT
>JAAYXS010000192.1 GCA_012515775.1 Phycisphaerae bacterium | reverse complement strand
CGGTGCTGACGTGTCAGCGCATGAAACTGGGGCCGCCGGATGAGTCGGGCCGGCCGCGACCGGTCCCGCTGGAGACCGAGGACGCGGTCTTCGAGATCCGGTGCGACAAGGTACTGCTGGCCCTCGGTCAGAGCAGCGATCTGACAATCCTGCCGGAGGGTTCCGAGGTCCACGTGGACAAAGCTCTGGCCGGACTGACCGGCGCACCGGTATTCGCCGGCGGTGACTTTGCCACCAATGATGGCACGGTCACCGCGGCGGTGGGCAATGGCCGCCGAACCGCGCTGCACATTCACCGTTTGCTAAGCGGTGAAGATCTTTTCCCGCCGGCGCCTGCCCCGGTGGCCGGCCCGGAAGCGATCATGATGCAGGTGTTCTCGCATCAGCCGAGCGAACGCGGGCGGGCGATTCCGCCGGAGGTGCGGCGCGGCAGCTTCAGCGAGGTGCGCCTGGGTCTGATCGACGAGCCGGGGCATGAGGCCGCCTGGCAGGAAGCACAGCGCTGCTTCAGTTGCGGCGTCTGCAATGAGTGCGACCGCTGCATCAGCTATTGCCCGGAGGGGGTGATGCTGCACGAGGGCGACCGCCGTTACAGCTTCAACTTCGACTACTGCAAGGGCTGCGGGATTTGTGCCTCGCAATGCCCGCGCGGCGTCATTTTCATGCGGGAACTCTAGGAGGCCGAAATGGCACGCGCACTGGTTACCGGAAACAACGCCGCCGGGCACACACTGGCCGTCGCCGGCGAGGCGAACCGGGTCGCTCGCGGCTGTTGCGGCGGGGCTTATCCGATCACGCCGCAGACCGAGATCATTGAGTTCTTGCGCGGTTTCAAGTTCACCAAGGGTGAGATTGTCCCGGTCGAATCCGAGCACAGCGCCATGGCGGTGTGCATCGGTGCCTCGCTGGCCGGGGCCCGCTCGTTTACGGCCAGCTCCGCCAACGGGCTGACGTACATGACGGAGAACGTCTTTGCGGCGGGCTTTTACCGGCTGCCGATCGTGATGATTGCGGTGAATCGCACGGTCGGGCCGCCGTGGAACATCTGGGTCGATCAGGGCGACAGCCTGGCGTTGCGTGACGCGGCCTGGATGCAGTTCTACTGCGAGTCGCACCAGGACCTGGTGGACACGATTCTGGTCGCATTCCGCGTGGCGGAGGACCGGCGGGTGTTGCTGCCGGCGCTGGTTGCCGAGGACGGTTTCATTCTGTCGCACACGACCATGGTGGTTGATCTGCCGGAGCAGAACCTGGTCGACCGGTATCTGCCGCCGTGCCGCGTGCCGCACCAACTGAGCTTCAAGCACCCCGGGACGGTGGGCGGGCTGACCTGGCCGCGCGAGACCGAGCATCATCGGCGCGAAATTCAGGAGGCCATGGAGGCGGTGCCGGCGGTGATGCGGGAAGCTCTGGACGAGTTTGAAAAGATTTTCGGCCGCCGCCCGCATGGGGCCTTTACGGCCGAGCAGACCGAAGACGCCGAGGTGGTGCTGGTGGCCTGCAACACGATGGCCCGCACGGTGCGGCGGGTGGTCGAAGCGCGGCGCGCCAAGGGCGAGAAGGTCGGCTTGGTGAAGGTGAAGATGTTCCGGCCTTTCTTGCGGGAGGAGTTCGCCAAGGCGATCGGCTCGGCCAAGCGCGTGGGAGTGCTGGATCGCAACCACTCGCCGGGCTCGGGCGGCATCTTCTGGACTGAGATCGCCACCAGCCTGCGGCAGCGGCCTGACGTGCTGCTTCAGGATTACCTGGTCGGCCTGGGTGGCGGAGACGTGTTGCCGCGCCACGTTGAAGAGATTCTGGACGATCTCAAGGCCCGCAAGCAGTCCGAGGAGCCGATCTGGAAAGAGGTGGCGGCATGAGGGATCGTCAGTCATCAGTTGTCAGTTGTCAGTCTCTCCGAGGGTCGGCGGGCCGGGGGAGCGAGGGCATAGTATGAGCGCCCGCACAGATACACCCACGAATAACTCCGACTTCAGCGCGGCCAAATGTGAAGCCCTGACGAACCAGTACGTCCGCTCAGACGGCATTCTCCGGCCCGGCAACACGAATTGTGCCGGGTGCGGCATGTCACTCGGCCTGCAATGGCTTGACCAAGGCCTCGAAGGCGAGAAGCCCACGATGGTCATTCCGGCCTGTTGCGGCATCGTGACTGCCGGCGGTTTTCCAACCAGCGCCTACGGCGTGCCCACGGTCGCCACTACGTTTGCCAGTTCGCCCGCGGTAGCCACCGGCATTGCCAAAGTTCGCGAGTTAAACGGCGAGGCTAATCCAACCGTGTGTTGGACCGGCGATGGCGGAACGTACGACATCGGCATGGCTACGCTCTCGGCCGCGGCTGAGCGAAACGAAAATCTCATTTACATTTGCTACGACAACGAAATCTACGGCAACACCGGCGGCCAACGCAGTAGCGCCACGCCGCTGGGCGTAAAGACTACGACGACCGTACAAGGGAAAGCCGAGCGCAAGAAGGACGTCATGGCCATCATGGCGGCCCATCGCATACCTTACTGCGCCACGCTGTCGCTGGCGCATCGCGAGGATTTCCTGCGCAAGATCAAGAAGGCCCGCCAAACGCGCGGTTTTCGCTTTCTGCTAATCCTGTCACCGTGCCCGACGGGCTGGAAGTCGGAGCCGACGGACAGTGTGGAGCTGGTGCGGGCGGCGGTGGGCTGTGGACTCTTCCCGCTGTACGAGGTGTTTGACGGAGTGCGTTATCGCATTAACGCGCGGCCGGACGGTACGCCTCTGGACCGATACCTGGCGGGGCAAAAGCGCTATAAGTCCGAATCGATCGACGTGGGCCTGATTCACAGCCAGATCCGCGAGCAGTGGGCTTGTCTGGAAGCCTTGGAAAGGTCGTTCCCGGCCCGAAAAGAAGATTAGCGCCCGTAGTTTTGCGCGACATGCGCGCGGCATGCTGAAGTGAACCGCCGCGCACCTTGTGAGCAACATCCTGCCCGACTGAAGCGAATTACGGTCCGGCTCGGATGAGGCGCGCCTCCGTGCGTGCGAAAACTCGGGCAGCCGTCCGCGGCCGTTACCCCGTTCAATACCTTTACGGTGGTCTGGGGGCCGTCTACACTCCTGCCTCAGTTGGTGGCAAGAACAGGCGTGCGCGGAGTCACTGCAATCAACATGGAAAAACAGGCACCGATTCGTTCGCAAGTGGCCGGCGATGCCAGCCCTGAACCGTCCGCCGGCCCGAGCGGCCAGTCATCCCGGGTTCAGCGACCGGCGCCCGCACGGTTGTTGTGGCTGATTTTGGTGGCAGCAGCGCTCGCGCTGGCCATCTGCTATTACGACCAGCCTATCACCGACCGCGTGGTCGCCGCGCGGGAGAGCATCGAGACCGTACTCGGCCCACCGGCCGCGTTGGCCACGTTTCTCATATTCCCGGCGATCCTGTTCTCTTTTGCCAACCGGCGGCGACTGCTGATCGGGTTCTTTTCGACGGTGCTTCTCTCCGGCGTGATTACCCAACTGCTCAAGCGTGTGGTTGGCCGCGCGCGGCCCGATGAGCACCTCGGGTCGGTTCAGTTCGACCTGTCCAAGTCGCTTCCGTCGCAGGATATATGGCTGGGCATGGGCCAATATCACTCGTTTCCGTCTGGGGATGCGATGCTGGCATTGGTGCTGGCGCTGCTGCTGGGGATTTATTTCCCGCGGGCGCGCATAATTTTCTACATCTGTGCGGGCTTCGTCGGCTTGCAGCGCATTGTGCTGGAGCGACACTTCGCATCCGACGTGCTGGCCGGCTACGCCGTCGCGGCGGCGTCCGTATACATCTGCCTCCGGCTGCTGGGGCCGACGTACTACGATCGTGATTTGCCCGAAAGCACGTGCTCTCTTTCGCCGTCGGAGGGCGGCCGGGAGTGATCGAATGAGCAGCCTCGAGCGAAGTTCGAACTGTCTGAGTGTCGCCCTGGCACTCGCTTGCGCCGCCGCCTGCGGGCAACCGCCCGCCGCGAACCCGGCCCCGGCCAGCATGTCGGCCATGCTGAACGTCGGCGCGCCTGCCCCTCCGATTCGGGCCACAAACTGGCTCAATGGCAAAGCCGTGCAGATCGAGCGGCAGGCCGATTCGCCCGTCATCGTGTTGACCTTCGTTGACACGAGTGCCGGACCCAGCCGCGGCGCGCTGCCGGCGCTCAGCGCGCTGCAAGAGCGCGAGCGGCAGCGGGGCCTGATCTGCATCGCCGTAACGGACGAACCTACCGCCGAAGTGCAGAAGTTCATCGAGCATACCCGCCCCCCGCTGACGATCCGGGTCGCCATCGACGATCAGGGCGCCACGGCCCACGCGTACTGCGCCGCGATCGGCATCAACTTTCGCCCCTACAGCTTCATCGTGGCGCGCGACGGTACGATCGCCTGGCACGGACATCCGCAGCAACCTGAGCTCGTGCAGTACGTCGAACAATTGCTCTCAGGCAAGTACAACCTGGAGCAGGCCCGCGAGGCCGTACATCGGGCGCTTACAACCGAACAACTCGAAACAGTCTTCCGGGAAGCCTATGCCAGTCAGTCATGGGGCACGGCTCTTTTGGCCTTGGATCGCCTGCTCGAAGCGGGCGCACCCAAGGACCGTTTGCTGCGCTACAAGCTCGCGATCCTGCTGGGCGAGCAGCGCGACCAGGCCGCCGCCCGCGCCCTGGTGGCCGAAGTGCTGAAGAACTACAGCGCCAACGCGCGTCTGCTCAATAGTCTGGCCTGGGACGTCGTCAGCACCGATCGGCTCTATTTCCAGGATCCGGAAATTGGACTCCAACTGTCCCAGGCCGCCTACCGCGCCTCGGGCGGCCAGGACCCCGCCGTTCTGGATACCTATGCTCGGGCCCTGCACCTGCTCGGACGGCTGGACCTGGCAATCGCGGTCCAGGAGAAAGCGGTGCGCCTGGCCACTGACCCCGAACGTCAGGTATTCCAGGAGCGGCTGGCTTTCTACCGTCGCTGCCAGGCATTGCAGGCGAACCTCACGGCCGAACCGTAGCAGGCAGGCCGTCGCTGATCGTTTCCGTGCTGCACCGCCAAACTCGTTCGCCACAAAGGCCGGCCAGCCCTACAATGCGGCTGCTGCGCAGGGTATTGGCAGCCTCCGGATGGTGTGCGCGTCGGCTCAGCGCTGGGCCGGGCGAAATCAGTTTGCTTGTCGAGTGAGTGGCGATGAAACCGCGCAAGCAGGATTTCTTGCTCGGATTGGCCGTCATCATCTTCCTGGTTCTGTTTCTGATTACCGTGATCTTCCTGGCACGGCAGAGGCTGGGCCCGACGCGCCCGATCACCGTGATCTTTCCACATTCTGAACCTATGGCCCCGGTGACCGAGGGTAGCGATGTCTTGCTGAGTGGGGCGTTGAAAGTCGGTCAAGTCACCGCGGTGCGCTTTGAAGTAAACAACGTCGAATCGCCGCGCGGCTCCCAATCCAACGTGGTTATCGCGGTTGATGCGGAAATTCAGCAAGCCCTCCCTCTATATGGCGATTGCAGAATCTCGACCGACATGCCGCTCATTGGCGGCACGGGGACGCTCGTGATTCAGTACGTGGGCACACCCGGTGTGCCTTTGCCGCCGGGCCCCATTCACGGCTTGCCCTCAGAAGGCGCGGCCGCGTTCAACAACATTACTCGCCGCCTGACCCAGCCGGGCGGGATCATGGATCGCGTGAATCAGATGCTCGATCCGGATCTGGAAGGCTCGCTGATGAATCGCCTCATCACGACGCTGGCGGACGTAAATGTCATTAGCGGTGAACTGCGGCTGCAACTTACTGTCGAGGAGCGGGACACGCTTCTGGGCAAGATGCAGGCGATACTGGACGAACTACAGCAGATGTCGACCGCCCTCAGCGACCAGGCGCAAGCTGCCAACCCTGGTTCAATCATGGCCAAGCTGAGTTCCGCCCTGGACACGGTGCATGCCGATCTGCAAATGGTCTTGGAGATGATCCGGGATTCGCAGCCCTTGGTGCACGACGCGCTCGACAATTTACGGCACGCCACGCGCGTCATTGATCAGGACGTGGTCGGGACGCTCGCCGCTCAGATGGATCTGGCCAATTCCGCTTCGCTGTTGGCCAAGGCGCACAGCG
Source organism: Phycisphaerae bacterium (assembly GCA_012515775.1). Taxonomy (GTDB): domain Bacteria; phylum Planctomycetota; class Phycisphaerae; order UBA1845; family Fen-1342; genus JAAYXS01. The sequence goes on along the minus strand of JAAYXS010000192.1, from coordinate 7,735 downwards.
CCATGGAGAACATCAATTCGGTCACCGCCAACTTCAAGAGTGTTTCGGAGCTTGTGAAGAACCTGATGGTCGTCGACGGGCAAAAGGTCACGATTATCCTCGACAATCTTCAGGAGATGAGCGCCCAGCTTTCCGCCACCAGCCGCGAATTGCGTCTGAACCCGGCGCGTCTCATCTGGGGCCCCAGCCGCGGCGAGCAAAAGCGCATCGCCGCCTTCCAGGCCGCCCGCGACTTCGCCCAGGCCGCCGAGTCCCTCGACCAGGCCGCCACCGACCTGCGAAACATTCTCCAGGCCACGCCGCCGGGTGAGCTCAGTCCCGAAGATCGCCGCCGTATCCAGGAAATGTACCAGTCGCTCCAGTCGGCTTTCGATCGCTTTGACCAGGCCCAGCGTTACTTCTGGGAGCAAATGAAGTAGAATGGGCCGCGCCGAGCTGAAAGAAGTGTCGCCACGCTATGCCTAGTTCACAACCTGTCTACGACCTCGTCATCGTTGGGGCCGGTCCCGCCGGGGCGGCCGCCGCCCTCCGTGCGCGCCAGTTGGGCCGCTCCTGCGTCGTCGTCGAACCCGGCCCCTGGCCGCCGCCGCACGGTCCCCTCGAATGGCTCGGACCGGCGGGCATCGCCATGGCCGACAAATGCACGCTGGGCGCCAAAGCCGTTCGCGCCAATTACTTCACCGGCCTGCGCCTGCACTCCTGGGACCTGAAACGAACCGTCAAGGTCGACGAGCCCGATCTGCGGGGTTGGATATTTGACGCCAGCGATTTCGCCCAGGCTCTGCTGGGGCTCGCACAGCAGGCCGGCGCGGATGTCCTCCTCGACGCCCAAACCAGCGATCTGCACCTGGGCGAGCAAGAGGTCTGCCTGAAGCTTTCAAACCACCGCGAAGCCCGCGGCCGCGTGCTGCTGGTCGGCGATGGGCTCGGCTCACGCACAACCGAATTGGCCCGGCTGGCCACGGTTCGCGAATCCGACGGCCTATCGGCTTATGCCGAGGTGCTTTTTGATGCGCCGGCCGGTCAAACCAGTCTGGACGTCGTCATCGGCGCCAGTCGCTCGCTCCAGACCGTGGTCGTTACGCGCGCTGGTCGTCGCGGTTGCGTCCGCCTCGTCAGTCACGAGCCGGGCGCCCCGGTGGAGCGGCAGTTGCGCGACTTCGTTGCGGTGGCGTGCGAATCGCGGCTCATCCCCACCCAGCCGGACGGCGAAGTGAAGGTGGGGTTCATCGCGGCCGGCGCGGCGTTGGAGTTCGAAACGCTGGTCGGAAAACGGTGCCTGCAAATCGGCGAAACAGGCGGCTTCATCGCTGCCTTCAGCGGGGAACGGATTTATCCCTGCATGCGTTCCGGGTGGATGGCGGCCGAAGCAGCCGATCGCGCCCTGAAAGCTCCGGTATTACAGGACGAGTTGCACTCTTTCGGTTCGGCCTGGCGGCGCGATTTGGCCGATTATTTGCGTCTCCCCAACACCGACCTGGCGCTTCTCATGCCTTTGGTCTTTAACAACGCGCAAATGTCGGGGCGCTTGGCCCGTGCGTTCCTGCTCGGACAGACTTTCTGATTCCGACTATAATCCATGGCTTGAACGATAGGAGAAAGCGCTCACAGAATGTCGTCTTGACTATAAAAGCAAAAAGCCCGGGGATGTTGGGCGAGGGGCTTTCCGGCCGGTTTTGCTCTTCAGACTGACGAAATTTCTGAACAACAGGGGATAGGCCGTATGCCTCAGACCACGAAACTGGACCTCGGAAACCTGGCGGTCGTCCACTACCCGGATCCGCGCTTGCGCCAACCCTGTGAGCCGGTAGCCGTTTTCGATGAGTCGTTGGCCGCGCTGGCCGACCGCATGATCGAGCTCATGGTCCAGAACAAGGGCGTCGGCCTGGCTGCTCCCCAAGTGGGCGTGCTCAAACGTCTGATCGTGGTCAGCCCCACCGGCCAGGCCGCCGACGCTATGGCCCTGGTGAACGGCGTCATTCGCGACCGCGAGGGTAATGTCGAGGCAGAGGAAGGCTGCTTGTCGCTGCCTGGGGTGAACGTTCGAGTTCGCCGCGCCAAGCGCTGCCGCCTCGAGGCTTTTGACCTCGCAGGCAATCCGCTGGAACTCGAAGGTGAGGACTTGCTGGCCCGCATCTGGCAGCACGAAACCGACCACCTCGACGGCGTGCTTATCATCGACCGCATGGGGCCCGCCGACCGCATGGCCGTTCGCAAAACGCTGCGCGCTCTGGAAGAAGGCCACACCGGCACTACCTAGTTTGGAGCGCCGCGACGCTCGCACTTTTCTTGTCGGTGATAGCCGCTCTATCGCGCCGCGTCCGCAACTTCCTCAATAGCGGCTGAGCGCAAGCCGGCCGACATGCTCCGCGGTACGCCCCAATCGCCGCCGCTCGATTCGAAGTTGACGCGCCGCGCTTCATCCCAGTACCGCCCGGCGTTGAATTCATAAGCGGCGCGCATCGCCAGTTCCGCCACCAGGCCGAGCATGATCGAAAATCCGCCCAGCAGGAAGAACATCACGCCCACCACCGGCGCCTTGCCCCAGAACGCCTGCCACGGCGTGGGGGATAACGCGGCCTGCACGCCCGCAAACACCAGGCAGAGCATTGCCGCCAGCCACGACCATTTCGTGATCTTGCCGAAAAAGTGCATTGGCTTAGTGCGATAGCGCTGCAGCATGCGCACCAGAACCAAGTCGAACAACACCTTCAGCACGCGGTCGTACCCATACTTGGTTTCGCCCGCCATGCGCGGATGATGCCGCACGACCAGCTCTGTGATTCTCGCCCCGTGCATGCTGGTGAACACCGGGATGAAGCGGTGCATTTCCCCGTACAGCCGCGCATCGCGAATCATCGCGGCTCGATAGGCCTTCAGCGTGCACCCATAGTCGTGCAGCCGAACCCCGGTGATGTGCCCGATAAGCCAGTTGGCCGCCCGGGAAACGCGCGTCCGCAGCCAGGAGTCCTTGCGGTCCTTTCGCCAGCCGCTCACTACGTCGTAGCCGCGCTCCAGTTCGTCCACCAGGCGCCCGATCTCGTCCGGCTCGTTCTGCCCATCGCCGTCCAGCGGCACGATCACCGGGGCTCGGGCGGCCCAAAAGCCGGCCATCAGGGCCGCGGTCTGCCCGTAATTGCGGGCAAAATGGATGACCCGCAGGCGCGGCTCGCGGGCCGCGAAACGATCCAGAATTTCGCCGCTGCGATCGCGGCTGCCATCGTTGACGGCGATCAACTCGAAACTCCGCGACTGTGCCTTGAGCGATTCCAGGAAGCGCGGGATGACCGTAGGAAGACTGGCTTCCTCCTGATAAACAGGCACCACTACCGAAATCTCCGGCCGCTCCACGGGAAGTCTCAAGTTTCGGGTTTCAAACTTCAGGTTTCGAGTTTCGGGTCCATGTCTCTACTACAACACGGGTACGCGGTTAGTATACCGGGCGGCCGGGGCGTTTGCAGCCCGTATCTAGACGGGCGGCGCCCCAAGTTGAAACGCGAAACTTGAAACTCGAAACTCGAACTGGAACCAGCCATGCCCGGCAGTGCGGAAGTTGCCCTTCTGATGGGCAGCAAAAACGACTGGGACATCATGAAGGCGGCGGCCGAGACGTTGCGCGAGTTCGGCCTGACCTACGAAGCGCGCGTTTTGTCGGCCCATCGCACCCCGGACGAGACCGCCGAGTACGTCAAAAGGGCGGAGGCCGGAGGAACGCAGGTCTTCATCGCCGCAGCGGGCATGGCGGCCCACCTGGCCGGGGCGGTGGCCGCGCAAACGGTCCGCCCAGTGCTGGGCGTGCCGTTGGCGGCATCGGAGCTGCATGGGCTGGACGCCTTGCTGGCCACCGTTCAGATGCCGCCGGGCATTCCGGTGGCAACGCTGGCGGTTGGCAAGGCCGGCGCGGTCAATGCGGCGCTGCTGGCGGTGCAAATCATCTCGCTCAGCCGCCCCGACCTGCAGGGTGCGCTGCGCGAACGCCGCCGGGCCAACGCGCAGAAAACCCTCGGCGAACGCTTGGAATCCACGTGAGCGCAGCTCGGGCTTATCGGGCCCCGCGAGAGCGGTGCCGCCTGGTACTCGTCTCGCAATTCCCGCCCCGAGAGCGTCTTTCGGGCGTTCGCAACCGGTCGTCTGGCCGCGCCGACGCTTACTACCGGTTGCAATACCACCTAGGGTCCCCAACAATGCAACTTGCAATGTTTCGCACGCCCCGTACAATCCCGGCCAAACCGGCGGGTCGGGTCCTGATTGAGCCGCTGTGGGATTCCCGATGCGCCGGCGCGGGAGCTCCAGGAGTTCGCTCGTGAGCACAATGACCAAGGTTTTTGTCGTCCTGACCGCAGTTCTGTCCATTGCGCTTTCCTGCCTCTTCATTGCCGCAGCGGCGCAGACGGCCAATTGGAAACAGCTAGCGCAAGATTACCAGGAGCGGCAGACGGCCGAGTTCACGCACCGCATGAACCTTCAGGCCATCATGGAAGCGACGCTTGCCATGCGCGACCAGCAGTTGCAGGCCAAGGAGCGCGACCTGGTGGCCGCTCAGGATCTGGCGACCCGGCAGGCTGATGAGCTCAAGCAAATTCAAGCCAGCCTGGCCCGCGAGATGAACGACCGCGTTGCCGCCCAGGCCGGGCAGGCCAAGCTCCAGGAGATTCTCGGGATGCAGAACGCGGAGGTGGCCGCCCTGCAGAAGCAGAACCAAATGCTCCTGGCGCAGAACATCGACTTCCAAACGCGGAACACGCGGCTGAACAGCCGGGTGCTCGAACTTACGTCGAACAACACGATTCTGACCGACCAGGTTCGCAACTTGCAGGAGAAGCTGTACGCCGCCGAGCAGCAGCAGGTGCGCACGGCGGGCGGACGCCCGGCCGAGCGTGCGACCGGTGTGGTGGCGGTTAGCCCGAATGTGCCGAGCCCGATCATGGGCCAAGTGGTCAGCGTGGACGGGAATTATGCCAGCATCAACGTCGGGCAGGCCTCGGGCGTGACGCAGGGCATGACCTTCATGGTTCACCGCGGGTCGAACTTCCTGGCAGATATCGTGGTGGATCGCGTGTGGCCGGACCAGGCCGGCGGCAAGCTCAAGAGCATCCAGCAGGAAATCCGACCGGGCGACTCAGTGAGTACGGGCTGGACAACATCGGGAGTTAGCGAGAGATGACGACGGCAGGCTCAGGCCCGGTTCGCGGGACCCGCGTCAAGGCGGACAGCGACATCTACACGGTGCTGATGGTGATTTCGTTCCTTTTCACCCTGACCGCCACCATTTATATTGGTTACCGCGTCTTCTACCTGTTCGGCACCGTTTTGCCACCGCCCGGCAGTTGAGGTGGCCGCGGCGCTGGCGCACCGCAAGGAGGCGGCATGTGCAGGGCGCTAGCAGCGCAGGCACGCAGGCGGAAACGGCTGATGCGTCAAGGAGGAATCTGACATGTTTCTCCGCCGCGTGATGGGCTTGTTCAGCATCGACATGGGGATCGACCTGGGGACCTGTAACACGCTGGTCTGCGTGCGCGGTGAGGGCATCGTGTTGAATGAGCCCTCAGTGGTGGCCGTGCGCAAAGGCACCAATCAAGTGCTCGACAACGGCAACGCGGTCGGCCTGGTCGCCAAGGAGATGCTGGGCAAGACGCCCGGCAGCATCTCGGCCATTCGTCCGCTCAAGGACGGCGTCATCGCCGACTTCGACATCACCGAAGCCATGCTGGGCTATTTCATCCGCAAGGTGCACGGCAATCGCGGCCTGGCCCATCCGCGGGTGGTGATCGCGATCCCCTCGGGCATTACGGCGGTTGAGAAGCGGGCGGTCTACAACTCCGCCGAGCGCGCCGGAGCGCGGCGCGTATACCTGGTGGAGGAGCCGAAGGCGGCCGGGCTGGGGGCCGGTCTGCCGATCCACGAGCCGACGGCGTCAATGATCGTGGACATCGGCGGCGGCACGACGGAAGTGGCGGTGATGAGCCTGTCGGACATCGCCGAGTGCCACTCGTTGCGGGTCGCGGGGGATGAAGAGGATGCCGCCATCATCAATTACATGAAGCGCAACTACAACCTGATGATCGGCGTGCAGACGGCCGAGCGCATCAAGATTCAGATCGGGTCGGTCGCCCCGCTGCCCGAAGAGATGAAGATGGAGGTCAAAGGGCGCGACATGATCAGCGGGCTGCCGCGCCGGGCGATGATCACCAGCGAGGAAGTGCGCGAAGCGCTGAAAGAGCCGGTGGGCCAGATTATCGAAGCGGTTTTGCGGACGCTGGAGAAGCTGGAGCCGGAGCTGGCCGCGGACCTGGTGGATAACGGCATTCACTTGGCGGGCGGCGGGTCGCTCTTGCGTGGGCTGGACCAGGTGCTGGCTAAGGCCTCGGGACTGGACGTGCGCCTGGCGGACGATCCGCTGACGTGTGTGGCGCGCGGCACGAGCGAATTTCTTGATAACCTAGACACGTGGGGCGGCACATTCGAATCGGACGAGGACGAGTATTGACGCGGCCCACCGGTCCCGGGTCGGCGAGTGCGGGGTGGGCGGCCCGCCGGTCTGTTGTGCGGCCACGCGGGGGTGCTTCCGATAGAACAACTGTGCGGGAGCGGACTGATTCCCGAACACGCCACAACGGGGGAGCGAAGTGAGGCCCATCCGCCTGACGCGTGGCCGCGCATTCACCCTGCTGCTGCTGGCGGCTGCGGTGCTGGCCGTGCTGCCGCCCACGTGGACGCGCTGGTTGCGCAGCCCCTTCCAGATACTGGCCCTGCCGCAATGGGCCGTGCTGCGGCCGGCGCAGCGTGCGCTTGATGGGGCGGTAGAAGCGCGGCAAGCCGAGCATCTGGCGCGGCTGGAGCGCGAGAACGAGCAACTGCGCATGGCGCTGGGCCAGGAGCGGCTGTGGCGGGAGGATTTGGAGCGCCGTTACGACGCGGTGTGCGGGCTGCGCGGGCAGATGTGGTCGGACAACGTGCACCTGGTGGTCGCGCCGGTCCTGGGGTTCGATGTCTCGCCTTGGCGCGAGACAGCCCTGATCGGCCGCGGAGCAGACAGCAATCTCGCCGTGGGCCAGTGGGTGGCGGCGGGGGAGGGGTTTGAGGGATGGGAAAGCGGGGCGGAGTTTTTGCTGCAGCGCTGCATCGTCGGCCGCATCGTCGAGGTTGAGACGCACGTCAGCCGGGTCGAGTTGACTACGGACCCCAAATTCCGCGAGAAGGTTGTGCCGGTAAAGGTACTGGCGGACGGGACCATGCAGCCGGAACAGCGGCCTTACGTGGTTACCGGGGCCGGGCGACGGAGCATGGTGATCCGCCAAGCGGATGCGGATTTGAGCAAGCTGGGCTTCACATATCTGGCGCTGCCGGCCAGGCCCGGACTGCCGGCGACGCTAAGTTTAGGCAGGATAAAGAGTTCCCAACAGTCGGCGCAATCGGCGCTGCACTACGACATCGAGGCGGAGCCGCTCGTCAACGTCGCGCGGCTACGCTACGTGGCCGTAATCGCCGCGAAAGCCGAGTAACCCGATCCGCGCAGAAGGAGCAGAGCCGGGGCGCGCCGCCCCGGTATATGCCGTGTGCCCGAACGCGCCTCTGGCTCCGAAATTTGGGGGATGCCAGGAAAACGAGTAAGAGCCGCCACACCTCTCGATCCCTTGTTCCCCTCGATGTCCGGCTCCATCAGTCCGGGGCGACACGCCCCGGCTCTGCTCCCGGTGCGACACGCCCCGCTTTTCCGCCGATTCCGCTCCGCGAT
>JAAYXS010000191.1 GCA_012515775.1 Phycisphaerae bacterium | reverse complement strand
GTCGTGGCCGGCGGGTCGGCCATCGAGACGCTGGCCGGAGCGGCAGCCGTGGTTCTGACCATTATTGGGTTGGCCGGCTGGTACCCGGCTCTGCTCTTGCCCATCGCCGCCATCTGCGTCGGGGCCGGTCTCATGCTCAAGGGCGGAGCGCTGGCCGCGCGTTCGCATTTTTTGATGCGCGAGGTCTCGGGCGAAAGCGCGACCATGGCAGAACTGGGCGGCGGAATGTCGGCCGAACTCATGGGCGGGGCGGCCGGCATTGTGCTGGGCATTCTGGCACTGGCCGGCATCGCGCCTTCTACGTTGCTGTCGGTTGCGGCCATCGTATTCGGCGGCACGTTGATGTTCGGCACTGGGGCTGAGGCGCCCCTGGCGCGTCTGACCGCGCATCCGGCGGTGCACCCTGCGGTGCATGCCGCAGCACGGGACATGGCCCATGCTTCGGCATCGAGCCAGTTCCTGGTCGGCGCCGGGGCAGTCGTGCTCGGAATTCTGGCCCTGATCGGGTTCGTGCCCCAGACGCTGCAGCTTGTTGCGATCCTGGCCGTCGGTGGCGCGGCCTTCCTGGCCGGCGCAGTCGCCAGTGGGCGCATGGCGTCCGTGTTTCGCAGCGCGTAGCTCCTCCGAAGAGAGGCGAGCGGCTGCGGTACGTGCTTGTTCCATGACAGCATTGGCCGGTAGCGGCCGGGCCAAATCCCACGTGGCCCGGTTGCGACCGGTCTGCGCCTGGGTCGGGAAATTTCTCCCGGGTAAGGCGGGCTAGCGCGTGCAGTCGACTAGCGCTGCAGTTTTTCGATCGGGGCCAGTTCGAGGATAAATGTTTTTTCGCCGTGGCGCGCGAAGCGGATCGCAGCCCGCGTCTGACCGCTGCCCGGGCGAATCCAGACGATCTGCCCGACGCCGTAACGCGCGTGGCGCACCAACGTGCCGGGTTTCCAATCGGCGTAGACGGAACTGCCTTGCAGCGCCTCGCCGGCGGCATTGATGATGCGCACGTCGTCTTCGTCGCCAAACTCCGATGATCTGCGCCGTTGGTGATTCCACTTTGAGCCCCCGCCCGCGCGCGGGCGAAGCGGGCGCTGCCCTTCTTCCGGCGGGAGATGGTCGTGCAGGGCTACAAAACCGTCCGGATCGGCTTGCTCTTCCTCCGCGTGCGCCCGGCCCCCGCCGAAATCCCAGGGCTCGCGGCTGTAGTCCTCAAACCGCGCGGCGCTCTGGTCCAGCTCGCGCAAGAACTGGGACGCGGCCCGCGGCAGCGTGACGCCGCGGATCATGCGCTGGCGGGCGTGCGTGAGGAACAACCGTTGGCGGGCGCGCGTGATGCCCACGAAGCACAGCCGGCGTTCCTCCTCGACGTCCAAGCTCTGCATCAGGGCGTTTTCATGCGGCAGCAGGCCCTGCTCCAGACCGACGATGAAGACGACCGGGAATTCGAGCCCCTTGGCCGCGTGCAGCGTCATCAGCATGACCGCTCCCGCCTTCTCGTCCACCTGGTCCTGGTCGCTGACCAGCGCGATACGGTAGAGGAAATCCGCCAGCGTCGGCTCTTCGATCTCTTCTTCGTAACGCCGCGCCGCGGTGACCAGTTCCTGCACGTTGGCGAGGCGGTCCTCGCCGCCGTCCTCCGCCTCTTTCTTTAGCGCGTCCTCCAGGCCGGATAGCGACAGCACGGCGCTGACCACTCCGGAGACCGGGCCCCGCGCCGCCTGCTCAATACGATCCAGCAGCTCTACGAACGCCGCCAATTTTTTGCCCGCACCCTTCATCTCCGCCTGCACGCCGCGGTCGCGCAGAACCTCGAGTAGCGGCCGGTGTTGGCGCTCGGCGGTTGCCAGCAGGCGCTCGATGGTGGTCTTGCCGATGCCGCGCGCCGGCGTATTGATGATCCGCAGCAAGGCCACCTGGTCGGCCGGGTTAATTAGGATGCGCAGGTAGCCGAGCG
>JAAYXS010000190.1 GCA_012515775.1 Phycisphaerae bacterium | reverse complement strand
TCCGGCGGCGTGATGCGGGCCCGCGTGTGCATGACGCGCGGCCGCTCAACCGCTTCGATGGTGAAGACGCGCGTGCGTTCGTCGCCGCCGGTGATGCGGAACTGAAGCTGCTCGGTCAACTGGCCGACCGACGCCGTCAGACGCGTGTCAGCAACCAGCGACATCTCTTCGCGCCGGCGACGCCCGGACGGCGTCCACCAATGCAGCACCGCCGAGTCCGGCACCCGCCCGGTGATGGCGGCGCTGATCTCAATTACATCGCCGCGCGCCATCCGCCGCCGCCCGTCCGCGTCAAAGCCCTCCGGCCACAGGTGTGTGTGCTGCGGCCAGGCCTCATTTTGCATGAGCCAGTTCCGCGCCAGCCATGGCCCGGCCAGGCTCGGGAATTCGCCCACGGCCAGCGCGATGACCAGGATCAGCCCGAGCAGTCCGGCTGCTTGGCGTGCTGCTCGGCGATGGTTCAGTATGCGGGAAAAATCGACGTGTGCGCTGGCGTCGCAAGCCTCAGCCAGCACCGTGTTTATCAATTCGGGGCGGCGGCCGGACGGCATTTGTTCCGCCAACTCGACCGCGCTCGACAGCCGATCGTGCAGTTCGGGGTTGGCACGATCGACCAGCCCGGCCAGCAGATGATCGGGCATGGGGCGGCTGAGCGGGACAATCAGCTTGCGCCATACGATGACCGCCCAGTACAGAAGCAGCACGCCGCTGAGAACGATTCGTTGCGAAAGCGGCAGCTTCAGCGACCAGTCCAGGAGAAACTGCACCAGACTCGCGGCCGCCACCGCCACCGCCAGTTGCTGCGCGCCCGCCAGTGCCAGGTACACGCGCGCCCGGCGGCGCAGCCGCGCCAACGGCGCCAGCACGCTCTCGCGCAGTTCGCCCGCAAGTTCTTCGACCGGCGCGACGCTCACAGCAGGTGATTCCTCCGGCGCAGCGACCATTCGATGGAAAGTAAACCGGCGATCAACAGCAGCACGTAGGCCCGGTCCCAGAGCGGCTCGACCGCCGCGCGCTGCGGCGGTTTGCGCTCCGCGGCCCGCGGCACAAGATCGGGCAGGCGTTGCGCATCGCGCAGGGCGACGTACTGCCCACCGGTCTGCTGGGCCAGCCCCGCCAGCAACTCCTCGCGCAGGCGCAAGGTGCGCATTTCCCAGTCCGGCTGTTGCACGCGTATGCGCCGCGTCAGCGATTCTGAGCCCGCAGACGCCGTGCCGCCCGGTAGTGGCACGCGGATCAGCGCCGGCCCCGACTGCGCCAGAACGACGCGGCCGCTATACCAGGCCGGACGTTCGGGAACCGCCTGCAGCCCAAATTCCAAGGGCGGTCCGTCCGACCCTTCCAGCGTCGCGGTGATTTGTTCCTGTTGCAAAGGGTTGAACGACGCGTCCAACACCCGCGCTTCGACCTTCAAATAATCGCCGACATTGAACGACTCGCGATCCAACACGAGCGTCCCGCGATTGCTTAGCCCCTGGCGCCGCGCCTGGCCCAGGTATCGAATAGCCCGCACCCAGAACCGCTGGTAATACTCCTCCGCCGTCCCGCGCCAACGCCAGGTCGTGTCGAACCCCATGAACGCCACCCGCCCCGCGCCGACCGGCTGGCTGGCCATCAGAACCGGCGCTTCGTACTGACTGCGTTGCGCCGCGGTTGGCTGCTCCAGCAACACCGTGGCCGCCGGCTTGGCGCGCATGACCGGCAGATACCACCACACTCCCGGCAGGGCGTTCCATAAGGCCCGATTGATTGCGGGATCAGTCTGCAGAGCCAGCAGCGGGTGCGTCAGCGCGCTGTCCGGAATCTGCATTGCCGTCGGATGCGTGCGGTATGACCCCTGCGCGTTGAGTCGCACGTCGGCGTCTGGATCGGGCGTGATCGGCAGAATTGAAACCACTTCCCCAACCCGCGTGTCGCGCAGCAGCCGTGATGCAAACTGCGGCCCCGCCTGCAATAGCAATCCCCCGCCGAATTCATCCACCCAGCGCCGCACCGTCACCGCCCATGCCGCATCCAGTTCGGCCGGATCAGGATCCAGCAGGAGGATCACGTCATATTCAAGAATTTCTTCCGGCTCGCGGGGCAATTTCGTGATAGTGGTCGTGCCGTCGCGCAGGGCGCGCGGCTCCGCCGATTGGAGCCAGGCGCTGACATTAACCGTCTTGTCGCGCATCAGCAGCGGCAACAGGTAGCGGTACTCGTACGACGGGCCGCCGGCCACGATCAGGACGCGCAACTGCTTATCCAGAACCGTGACCGATGTGTCGCGCACGTTGTCGTCCGTGACGGACTCGCCCGCCAGCGGCTGAATGCGAGCCCGGTAGGTGTACTCGCCGGGAACCGGCGGGCCAACCTCGAACAAAACCGGCGCGTTCGAGTCACCCACGTGCACGCGGCGAGAGCTGACCGGCCGCTCTTCGCCTCCGCCGCTGGGTTCAACGGTCAATTCCACGCGCAGTTCTTCCGGCTCAGCGCCCGTCGCCGCCAGTTCGACGCGCACTTCAAATGGATCATCAGGCGGAACAACCGCCGGGGCGGAAAGGTTGGTCACACGCACGTTCGGCGGCTCGTGCGTACTGCCGACGCCTATTGTGAAAAGCGGCGCGCGTACCCGCTCGGCATAAGCCGCAACTTCGTGTGCGGGTGTGCCCCGGTTTACCTGTCCGTCAGAAATCAGTATGACCCCAGCCACCGGACCTTCGCCCAAATCCGCCAGAACCGCAGTGAGCGCCTGGCCCAAGTCCGTCTGCGGGTACGAAGGCGCCAGCGTGGCCAGCGATTCAGCGGATGA
>JAAYXS010000189.1 GCA_012515775.1 Phycisphaerae bacterium | reverse complement strand
GCATGCTCATCACGAAGGTCGTGGAAGTGTCGCGCCTCAGACCGCCATGCGTGCTGGCGACGCCCTTGCCGATCGCCTCGTAAAAGAACCGCGACCCGTGACAATACCCGCTGCGCAGGCCGGCAATAACATCGGGCGGGCTCTGAACCAAGCCGTGGAATGCCCGCCACACGCGCGCCAGCGGATCGGGGTATTCATGCTCGACCGTCGCGTAGAACATGGCCTCCGCGTCGATCTCCCCGTTCGGCGCGATCTTACCCGCGTGTGTGAGGCGCTCCAGAATGGGGTTCAGCTTCAGCGGATCACCTTGGCTGCTGTCGTATCGCAACTCGCCGCCGGGGCCTTGTGAAATGCAGGCGAACCCTTCGCAATCTCGAATGACGACCTTGTCGCCAGCCGCGTAACACGTAAATTCGACCCCCTCGTGATTCAACAAGCATTCGGCCACGCCCGCGGCATCCTGCGTGTAGAACTCCGCGTACGTGACCAGCCCAAAGGCGATGACTACCACATCGCGCGGCTCGCGAAGCGATTCAGTCTCACGGTATCCACCCGCATCCAGCACATCGCGGAACGAGACCAGTTGGGCGTGGGTCAGATCGTGCCCGTGATCGGCCGCCAGCGTAATTCGCACGCGGCCGCAGCGCTCATAAACGAGCTGCCGGCAAAAGGCGTCTATGTCGCAAAGGTACTTGGACATGCCTTCGCGCCCGTAACGCGTGCCCAGGCCCGCCGTGCCGACCGCATAGCCGTAAGCCTCGCCCTCCTGGAATTTCGCGAACGTCTTCTTCAAACCCTGCAGCTCGTGGTTGAAAACCTTCTGCGGGTCAAGGTACATCAAGCCGTCCCACCAGGGCGAAGCGCGGTAATTCACCTTCGCCACCCAGGGCGCGTTGTCCGAACTTAAATAGGCGCTGTTGCCGCCGCATTTGCAGTTTCGAGCCCGGTCAAAGCCCAGCGCCTGCAGCGAGTAGCACGCTCCGGCGTGCATCACATCCGAGAGCGCCAAATCCGTCATGCTGGGATAACAACAGATCACCTTTGACGGAGCGTAAAAAAGCCGAAACAGCCCGTCGCGCCGCGCCTCCTCCACCATGTGGAAGGGCACGCCGTCCAGCAGAATCACGAAGTGCGGAATGCTGGATTGGTCCATCTCATCCAGCACGAGCGGCGAACCTGGCTGGCCAGACGCCTCCGCAAACGCGATCGCGTGTACCCGTCCATCGCCCTCAAGGTATTCCCAGTAGTCCGGCCGGCCGGCGCGCTGCATGTCGAACGCCAGCACCTTCCGATCGCCCTCGGCGTGCTGCGCCACAGGCATATGACGCCGCACCGGAGAGGCGCAGCCAAACATCGACAGCCCGCCCAGAGCAGCCAGGCTCAGCGCGGCCGCAACTTTGAGCAGCAGCGCGCTGCTGCGGCGAGCCGGCGGGTTAGGTAACGAGCACATCGCTCCGGCCCCCTTACGCTCAGCACCAGGGAAGTTCTTCATCAAGCCTCTTGGATTAAAGACACCGGCGCGAGCACAAGGGCAGTCCTGCAAGGCAGATAAATTTGCACGCTTTGCGGACGATCGTCCCAGGCCACCCGCTGCCACGGGTACAACTGGTCGGAGATTACTTCGGCGTGCCCGCCAAACCACAGCTCATCGCTGTTGAGGACCAGTTTGTAGTCGTCGGCCTCCGGAACGCCGAACCGCAAATCGGGGTAGGAACCGTTGGGGTGGAAGTTGAACGCGAATACCAGCCGCCCGCGCCGGTAGATCAGCAGCTTGCGGTCTTCGTGGACCTGGATCAGCTCGATATCAGGAAGCGCCAGGAGATCATACTTGGTGTCGAGCTCGAGCATGGCCCGGTCGAACTCGGCCAGGTCGCGGTAGCGCAGCAACGGGTCGTCCACCAGGTTCCACTGCCGGCGGGCATACTTAAACGACCAATTATTCCCCTCGCGCGGGAAGTCGATCCACTCCGGATGCCCGAACTCGTTGCCCATGAAGTTCAGGTACGCCTCGCCGCCCAGCGAGAAGGTAATCAGCCGGATCAGCTTGTGTAAGGCGATGCCGCGTTCGATCACCAGGTTCTGGCTACCCTTGTTCATGTGCCAGTACATGTCCGAGTCCATCAGGCGAAACGCGATCGTCTTGTCGCCCACTAACGCCTGGTCATGGCTCTCGGCGTATGCCACGTGCTTTTCGCCGCGCCGCCGATTGGTCAGCGTGTGGAACAGCCCGCCCATCTCCCACTGCTCATCATGCTGATCCTTCAAAAGCTTGATCCAATAATCCGGGATGCCCATCGCCAGCCGGTAATCAAAGCCCAGGCCGCCTTCCTCCAACGGCCGGGCCAACCCCACCATGCCCGAGACGTCCTCGGCGATCGTCACCGCTCGCGGGTTCAGCGAATGCGCCAGTTCGTTCGCAAGTTGCAGGTAAGCCACCGCGTCCGGGTCGGCCCGTAGCGGGAAGTACTCGTCGTAACAACTGAAGGGCGGGCCCAGGCCGTGATCGACGTACATCATGCTCGTGACGCCGTCGAAGCGAAAACCGTCGAAGCGAAATTCCTCCAGCCAATACCGCACGTTCGACAGCAGAAAAGCCAGCACCTCAGTCTTGCCGTAGTCGAAAACGAGCGAGTCCCAGGCTGGATGGTGCCCGCGGCCGCCGGCGTGCGTGTACTGATGGTCCGTCCCGTCGAACATGTTCAAACCTTCGTTGACGTTCCGGACGGCGTGGCTGTGCACGAGGTCCAGCAAAACACGCAGCCCCATGCCGTGGGCCGTGTCGATCAGGTACTTCAAATCCTCCGGCGTGCCAAATCGCGAAGAAGGCGCGTAGAAATTGCTGACCTGGTAGCCGAATGAGCCGTAATACGGATGCTCCTGCACGGCCATCAACTGCACGGCGTTGTAACCGCTGGCCACGATGCGCGGCAGGATGCGGTCGGCGAACTCGCGGTACGTACCGATCCGCTCCTCCGGCGTCGCCATGCCGACGTGCGCCTCGTAAATGCGCAGGTTACCCTTCAGCTCCGGCACAGCGTGCCGCCATACATAAGGCTCCGCAGGATCCCAGTACTGCCCGCAGTAATCGTGAGAATGCGGGTCATAAACTGCCCGGCGAACGTAGGCCGGGATGCGGTCGCGCGGCCCCAGCGCACTGTGGACGAAAACTTTCACGCGCGTGCCGTGCGCGAACCGGCCGCCGTGCTCGGCATCCGGCAAAAAGAGATGCCAGATTCCAAACTCGTCGCGCTCCGCCGCGTGCGATTTGCGGTTCCAGTCATTGAAGTCCCCCGCCAGGAACAAGGCCTGGGCGGCCGGCGCCCATTCGCGATACCAGACGCCCGGTTGCCCGTGACGCTGCCCGCGGTTAAAGCCCAGATATTTGTGACGCTCGGCGAAGTGCTCCAGCGTGCCGCCGGCCTTAATCGCACGCTCCCTCATCCACTGATAATGCCGGTAGCGTTGCCGCAGCCGTTCCGCGTATGGTTCCAGCCACGGATCTAACGCGATTAGGCCGGTGCCGTCAGGTGCTGCCTTCTTGTCGTCCAATTTACTGGTCACGTTGTTCTCGCCCTCACCTGCTTTTGTAATGAGGATAGCGGTGCAAGCGTATGCCGTCTAAAACCGGCCAGCCGCCCGCCTGCTATTCCGCAACCGGCCGCTCG
>JAAYXS010000188.1 GCA_012515775.1 Phycisphaerae bacterium | reverse complement strand
ACCACGGGCCCGGCCGGACGGCAGCGCCGCGCCGCCAGCAGTAGCACGATGCCCGGCACCACCAACAGCGCCGCCAGAATGAATCGCGGCTCGAACGGGCTCATCTGCGGCGGAATTTCGTACAGCGGCCCCAGCCCGATCGGAACCAGCGTTTTCCAGACGTAGAAGCCCAGCCCATAGAAGGCCTGCGCGATTCGTTGCAGCACGCCATGCTCGGCCAGCGTCTTCATCGTATCCGGAGCGGCCGCCTGCGCCCGAGCGGCCATGACCGCCGCCCATGCCGCCAGCGGGACGAAGGGGATTTTGTCCAGCAGCACGCGGACCGCGCCAGGCCGCGACAGCGACTCAATCGAAAGGCTGACGCGCCGCAACGGATAAAAGTCGAGCAGCAGCAGAATGACCGGCAGCGTCATGCCCCAAGCCTTGGACAGCAACGATGCCAGCAGCAGCAGCAACGACGCGACATACCAGCGCCAACTGCCCGCGCCGCCGGCGGCATAACGCACGTAACAGATCACGCACGCCAGCAAAAAGAAGACCGACAGTACGTCGCGCCGCTCCGTCGCCCAAGCCACGGACTCGACCCGCAGCGGGTGCACGGCAAAGAGCAGCGCAGCCACCGCGGCCACCGCCAGCGCAGCCGGCGGTGGGCGTCCGGTAATCCCCCGTGTCAGGCTCAAGAGCCGCGCCGCCAGCAAATAGAAGAGCACGGCGTTCAGCGCGTGCAACACAAGATTCGTCAGGTGGTAACCAAAGGCGTTATCTATGCCCCAAATCTTGTAATCGATCCCGTAGCTGATCCACGTGAGGGGGTGATAGTGCCCCATAAAGTAGGCGTCAAAAGCCCACTTTAGCTGCTCAGACCCCAGTCCGCGAAAGCGGTCGTTATTGAGCAAAACCTTGTCGTCGTCCCAGTTCAGGAACTCGTTGTTCAGCGCCGGGGCAAAGGCGGCGAACGTGACGCCCACGACGACCAGCGGCAGGATCAACCGCAGCCACAGCGGGGCGGCCGCCGCAACCAATTCCAACTCCGGCCCACAACTCGCGGGAGGCCCGTCGGCCGGCTTGCGGCGGAGATTGCGATCGGGAAGGGCTCGGGAGCGCGTTTCGCTGCGTTTCGCAGGATCGGCAGCTCCACGCCCGCCGCCGCGCTCACCGGTTGCCGAATTCTTTCTGTTGGGCGCAACATTTACCATCGGAAACAGCCATTTTAGCGGAGACTGCCGGCCGTCACCAGCCGCGCGCTGGGCGGCCGCGCCGTACGCGACGTGGCGCGCGATCAGGCCGTGTTTTTACCTGGTTTGGGCAAAACGTTTCCAGGCAAACGCGCCCTGAGCCACCGATCTTGGCCTTAGTCTGCTGCTCTGGCGACAGGCGCTGCTCAGGTAAATGGCTCAATGTGCCGAGATTATGGCTATGGCTCTACCAAATTTGGCTTTAGACTAGAAACGTCGGACAAAAATTTGGTTACAGGGCTAGCAAAATTGGCACGATGATGTTATTATGACATTTGAGCAGTGTCCTGCGCGGACGCTGCCACCTCGCGAAGGATTGGCTGAAATGACGCGGAACCGGAACGCGTTTGAAGGCTGCAACGGGGACGGGGTGGTCGATCAAGTAATTCCAGCCCAACAACAACAAACACTCGAAGATGAAGCCGGCCGCGAGTCCGATCGCCGTCGCTACCGCATCATCAAAACGCTTTTCGAAAACCACGAATCTGGACGAATCACAATCCGCGAGCTCGAGCGAAACCGCAAGTTCACGCGCGCCTTTCGTCATCGCGGCGCGACCACGCTTGAAGAAGACTTTCGCCGGATCGAGGCGCTCTTGGGAAATGGGCAGCCCTTCCGCGTCACACGCGATGGCGCCGCAATGCTCAGGTGGGTGCCGGCCGGCGAGTCAGCCTTCGCAGAGTTGGGCTACTGCTCGGCCGCTTCGGCGCCTCCCAAGCTCGCGGCCGAAACAGAAGACAAGCAGCGCATTGGGGAGCTTGTCGTAAGTGAACTGCTCAATGCAGACGTCGAGGTGCTTTACCTGAGCACCGGCACTACGGTGTACCAGGTCGCACTGGCCTTGCTGAACAGCGAGCGCGAAAACGTCTCAATGATTCTGACCGACAATGCGGCCATCGTTGAGCTGTGTTGTCAGCGCTCGATGACCGATAGGCGACTGCGCGAGAACAAGCTGCTGCTTCACCTGATCGGCGGGCGGCTCTCTTTCAATCCGCCCGACATCGAAAGTGAGTCTGAATTTAAGGAGTTCAAACGCTGGAAGTGTTCCAAAGCCGTGATTTCGGTGACCGGAATCAACCCCGAGACTGGCCAGCTTTACAGTTTCCGCCTGCCAAAAACCAAGGAAGAGGTGTTGCTCGATCTGGATGTGCGCGAAGTGATCATCCCTCTTCTGCCCAACAAAATCGGGCAGGCGGGCGGGCGCCTGATTCATGACCCGCGCAACCAAAACCACGAAAACCGCATTTATCGAATTGTGACGACTAAACTTGCTCCCGGGGTTAAGGCCCAACTGGAGAAACACCGTTACGAAGTTCGGGAGGTGGATGCTCCGCGGCCCACTTAGAGGCCGCCGGGCTCTCGCCGATCTTCAATGACGAAAGATACCAGGAGAAACGAAACCCGTTTTGCGAGGGTAGACATGAACCCCAACCAAATGACAAGTTCCCTTCCTGTTGAAATGCTGCAGATCCTGGAACTGCTGCCACCCGGGAAGCACTTGCCCTGGTGGGAGCTGCACCGCCGGCATGAGGACGTCTTCGGCATCGACACGCGACCGGCCACGTTCCGCCAGGAAATCGCCACGCTGCATTCGCTGGGGTTGTTGCGGCAGCACGGCGAGTATGAGTTCGGGTTGGCTGACGGCGTCAAGGCGCTGCGCCATTGAGCCGGGCCGTCGCCGCCCCTT